>DATHGS010000030.1:0-8519 GCA_035490155.1 Candidatus Methylomirabilota bacterium
TAGCGCCTCAGCGCCGTCCAGCCCACGACCCGGCCGGCGCCGTCGCGGGCGACCAGCCGACAGTCGCGGCGGTGACTGGTCTGCCAGTGCGACCAGTCGGGCGTCGCCGTCTCGAGCGTGGCGTTGCCGGTGGCGATGCCCTGAGCGTAGATCGCCAGGACGGCCGGGCCGTCGTCGGGGGTCATCGGTTCCACCCGTATGGCCGTGGCCCGGTCGCCCACCTAGCCGCTCCGGCCGCGGGCGTCGACGGGCCACCGCCCGACGATCGCCCCGGCCCTTGTCGCGACGAACGTGTCGAAGAGATCGACCACCGGGCAGACATGGTTCGGAACGATCGCCACGACCGCGCCAAGCTCCGGGGCCTGCGTCCCTTCGGGGATCGCGATCGCGCCGTGATAGTCGAATAGCCGCTCGATGACCGCATCGGGGTAGGCCGGCAGGAGGCCGAAACCCTGGAGGAACGACGCCCGATCCTTCGTCAGCGTCTTCGCCCCGGCATCGACCACGACCTGGCCCGGGACGGCCGTACTGACGACCGTCGCGGCGACGACGAGGGCCAGGCCGTCGGGCGGTATCGCGCCCAGGACGAGCTGCTGGCGATCTCCGAGCAGGTAGGTTCCCGGCCGAATCTCGTTGACCTCGCCGGCCGCCGAGAGCACCCCGGTCGGGGTCGAGCCGGCGCTGATGACCTCGATCACGTGGCCGGCATCGCGAAGCACCGCGGCTGCCGCACCGAGCGCCGCGACCTCGTCGGCGGCGGCCGGTATCGGCGCGTCAGGGTCGCGATACGAGTGGCCGCCGTGGGTGAAGACACCAACCACGCGCAGGCCCGCGGAGCGGGCAGCACCGGCTACCCGCACGATCTCGGCCGGGTCGGCGACGCCTGTCCGCCGTCCGCCCGAGTCGATCTCGACGAGGACGGTTAGCGGCCGATCGGTGCCTCCGACGGCGCGCGCCAGGCGTTCGGCACCCTCGACCGAATCGATCCCGACCGACAGGGTCACCGCCTGGTGCACGGCGGCGAGGCGCTCGGCCCGTGCGCCCTCGGCCCAGACCGGATAGGCGATGAAGATGTCGCCGATGCCGCCGGCTGCCATCACCTCGGCTTCACCGACCGTACCGACGGTGATGCCCGCGGCTCCCGCCTCGAGCTGCATCCGGGCCAGGGCGACGCTCTTGTGGGTCTTGACATGCGGGCGGAGGGCGACGCCGCGATCCCGGGCACCGGCGGCGAGTCGCTCGATGTTTCTGTCGACGATGTCGAGATCGACGACGAGGCAGGGCGTCGCGAGATCGGCGGGCAATGCCGGCACGCTCAGCGCGGAGCGCGTCCCGGCGTCGATCGTGAGATCGGCCGATCGGTTCATCGGCGTCCTCCATCGGCCGTCCCGGATGGATCGGCGCCTGGCCGTGGAGCGAGTGCTCCCTGGCTCGTGACTGCATAGAGAGCCGCGATCGCGGCGTACAGTCCAAGGGCGAGGAGCGGCTGGATCAGCGAGACGATCGTCGCGGCCACATAGATCGGCACGCCGATCCCGCCCCGTCTCATCTCGGCGCTCGCGTATGCCGCGTCGTAGCCGGACTCGAGCAACTCCGGGTGGTCGCGAAGGTGGCGCCACATGAAGCTCCACGGCAGGGCCATCAGGGTCGCGCACAGGCCGTACGTGGCCGCGGCAACGGACGCGTTCGCGCCGCCCTTGCCGACGTATTCGGCCACCAGGGACGTCGGGAAGGGCAGTGTCGCGACGCCCAGGAGAAGGACCAGGTTCAGCCAATGGAGGCGAGCGTCGAAGCGCGCGATCTTCGCGATGAGCGTGTGGTGGTTCAGCCAGATGATGCCGATTGTCAGGAACGCGGCGAGGTAGGCAGCATACGTTGGCCAGCGCACCAGCAGCGCGTCCAGGAGGCGGCCGTTGGCGACGTCGGTACTTGTCGGTAGCTTCAGGTCGAGGACGAGCAAGGTGATCGCGATCGCCATGACGCCGTCGCTGAATGCCTCGACGCGACTGGTCGTCGAGAGGTGAACGAGATCCTCCTCGTGGCCGGCGCTCATCGCGGTCGGTCGACGATCGGGTTCGTGAGGGAGCCGAGCCGCTCGACGGTGAGGGTCACCGTGTCGCCGGGCTCCAGGTAGCGGCCAAGGGTCGCGTCTCGGACCTCGAGCAGGCAGCCGGTCCCGACCGTGCCCGAGCCAACGAGATCGCCGGGGCGGAGTCGGACGTCGGCCGATGCGCGGGCCAGCATCTCGCCGAAGCTGAAGTGGGCGTCGGACCAGCGGCCCCGCGACGTCTCGACGCCGTTGACCTCGGCGGTCATCGCCAGATCGGGAGCGGTCCCACCGCCGGGCCGCGCATCCTCAAGCTCGTCCGGCGTCACGAGCCACGGCCCGAACGACGAGGCGAAGTCCTTGGCCTTTGCGGGCCCGAGCCGGACGGTCGTCTCCTCGCGCTGGAGATCGCGGGCCGACCAGTCGTTGAAGATTGTGTAACCGCCGATCGCCTCTTCCGCTCGTTCCGGCGAGAGGTCGCTCACCGGCGTGTCGACGAGGGCCGCAACCTCCAGCTCGTAATCGAGCTCCGTCGAAGCAGCCGGCGACCAGATCGGATCGCCTGGGCCACGGATCTCGCTCGTGTTGCTGAAATAGAAGATCGGCAGTCGGTACCACGCTTCTGGCACCTCGCCGCCGCGTCGCTCCCACATCGTTCGGACATGACCTTCGAAGGCGTAGAAGTCGCGAACTGACGGCGGCCGGAGAACGGGCGGACCGAACCGCAGGTCCGCAGCTGAGAGCACGGCGTCGTCGTCGCCATCGCCGCGCCGGGCGAACCCACTGACCAGGTCGGCGAGGGCCGCCACCCGAGAGCCGGCGGCGAGGTGATCGTCCAGCGTGGTCACCGGCGCACGATGCAGGGCCGAGTTGTGGGCCAGTCGCGGATCCGCCGCGACCGCGCGTCGCCGGGCGATCTCGAGGTCAAGCCACTCCGTCGGCGGCACGAGCGAAGCAGGCTCTGGCGCCCCGCCCAGCGCAGCCGCCAAGCGCCACGGGGCACCGGCCGGGGCATTGACCTCCCGCACGTGGGCGATCTTCATCGTCGCCGAGTGTAGCGGCGGCTCGTCGCGGGGAGAGTGGGCTGCCGATCGCGGGTCGCCGGGCGCCCGGCGTCGACGGGGTCCTACGCGTCAGTAACGCATTCGGGGGATGCCGACCCATCCGATCGCCTGTCACCGTCGCGACGGATGGCCCCTTCAACGCAGATGCGCACGCCCGCTGTCGACCTCGGCGAGGAACTCGTCGCCAACATGGCGGTCGGGGTCGATCGGCGCGCCCGCCAGCTGCGAACGATGCTCCGAGCGGTCGCCATCACTTCGGCCGGTGTCGCCATCCTCGAAGTCGTGGCCGGGTTCGCCTATCGCGAGCCGCGGGCCATCGGGCTCGGCCTGGCCGTCCTCGGATATGCGGGATTGGTGGCGTACCTGACCGCCGTCATCGACCGAGTCGGCCGCGAGCGCGTCGTTGCGTGGGTGGCGACGCTGACGCTCGGGCTGCTCGCCACCGGCACGATCGTCCAGCCATCCCTTGCCGTCGCGATGGCGATCGCCGCTCTCTTGCCGGCCGTCCTCGTCCTGCCGTTCCTCGGCAGCCGCAATATCGGCCGGACGCTGCTCGTCGCCGGGGTAGTCGGGATCGGGTCGGTCATCGCCGAGGAGGTCCTGCCGGCCGGCGATCGCCTCCCGCCCGAAGTCACCCAGGGGATCGCGTTCCTGACGCTCGTCCTGTCGTATGTCTTCCTGCTCGTGTTCCTGTGGGAAGTCAGTCGCAGGATGAAGTCGACGGCCGACGACCTGCGGAGCATCGTCGCCATGTCGAACGATCTCGCCCGGACCATGGATCCGCAGCTCGTCGGCGACCGCATCGCCCGGCACATCGGCCAGGCCGTCGGGGCCAGTGATTGCGCCCTGAGCTACTGGGATCAGCCCGCGGACCGGGTGGTCACCCTCGGCTATTTCCCGCCGGAGCGGCGCAACGCCCTCCAGCCGTCGTACGCGCTTGCCGACTACCCGGCGACACGAACGGTCCTCGAGCAGACGCGCCCGGCGATCATCGATACCGCCGATCCCGCGGCCGATCGCCAGGAGGTCGCGTACCTCGCCTCGATCCACCAGCAGAGCATGATGATCATCCCGCTCGTTGCCGCCGGGACCACGATCGGGACGCTCGAGGTGACGTCGGATCGTCGTGGCGCCTTCGGCCCGCGCGACGTCGAGATGGCCGAGATGCTCGCCGGCGAGGCGGCCATGGCTCTCGAAAATGCCCGGCTGTACGACGCCATCCGCCACCAGGCGCTCCACGACGGCCTGACGGGGCTCGCCAACAGGGCCCTCTTCCGCGAGCGCGTCGGGCGAGCTCTAGATCGGAGCCGCGGTCGCGACGGGCACCCGTTCGCCATCCTCTTCATCGACCTCGACGACTTCAAGCGCCTCAACGACACGCTCGGTCACGCCCGCGGCGACGACGTCCTCGTCGCGGCTGCCCGGCGGGTCGAGGAGTCGCTCCGCCCGACGGACATGGCGGCGCGACTGGGCGGCGACGAGTTCGCCGTCCTCCTCGATGACCTCAACGACGAGGAGCTCGCCCTCTCGATCGCCATCCGGCTGGCCGACGCGCTCCGCGAGCCGATTCACCTGGGCGACGCCTCGCCATCGATCGCGGCCAGCATCGGTGTCGCCCTCAGCGGCAGCGATCCGCGTGAGACGGCGGACGACCTGCTCCGCAACGCCGACGTTGCGATGTATGCGGCGAAGGCATCGTCGCGCGGCCGCGCCGAGGTCTTCCGCTCGACCTATCGCGCCGAGGCCGCCGCTCGCAGCCAGCTCGCGGCGGAGCTCCGCGGCGTCGAGCAGCGCGGCGAGCTCCGCCTCGACTATCAGCCGATCGTCGAGCTCGTCGGCGGCGCCGTGGTCGGTCTCGAGGCGCTCGTTCGGTGGCAGCCGCCCGATCGGCCGCTGCTCATGCCGAGCCAGTTCATCGACCTCGCCGAGGAGACCGGCGACATCGTCCCGATGGGCCAGTGGATCCTTCGCGAGTCGTGCCGCCAGCTGCGCGAGTGGCAGCTCCGCCTTGGCCTCCCGCATCTCCAGGTCAGCGTCAACCTGTCGGCCCGCCAGTTCCGCGAGCACGACCTCGTCAAGTCGGTCCGGACGATCCTCGCGGAGACGGAGCTCCCGCCGGCCAGCCTAATCCTCGAGATCACCGAGAGCGGCCTCATGCAGCGCACCGACGGCACCATCAACACGCTCGAAGAGCTGCGAGCGCTCGGCACGCACCTGGCGATCGACGACTTCGGGACCGGCTACTCGTCGCTGAGCTATCTCGAGCGGTTCCCCGTCGACTCGCTCAAGATCGACCGCTCGTTCATCGCCGGGATGTCGGCCAGCGCCGACCGGCCGGCCATCGCCCGGGCGATCATCGAGCTCGGCCGGAGCCTCGGGCTCAAGGTCGTTGCCGAGGGCATCGAGGAGCCCGACCAGGCAGCCTGGCTCATCAGCCTGGGCTGCCCGCTCGGCCAGGGCTACCTCTTCTCGCGACCGATGGGTGTCGACGCGACCGAATCCTTCCTGGCGGCCGACGCCACCCGACGGGTCCAGGAGCGAGGCTCCGAATCGGACGGCGCCGACACGGGTACGGCCCCTCGGCACGGCGGCACGCCATTACGGCTCGTCTCCGGCGAGTAGGCTCGCCACCGGGCCGCGAGTGGCCCCCTCCGCGGGCGCCGATCCGATCACGGGGCGGCGTGGCAGAATTCCCATGGCTTCCCAGGGACGCCTGCCCGCGAAATCGAACGGGACCCTTCATGGCACGTCTGCAGCGCAAGAGCCTGTCCACGCCGGACGAGACGCGCACGTTCCCGAACGGGAAGCTCGAGATCTTCGACCTCGACGACGTCGTCGTGGGACGCACGATCTTTCAGCCAGGCTGGCGGTGGTCGAAGGATGTCAAGGACATCGCCGGGACCCCGTCCTGCCAGTACCACCACCTCGGCGTCGTCATCAGCGGCACGCTGCACGTCGAGATGGACGACGGCCTGACCCTCGAGATCGGGCCTGATTCCGCCTTCGAGATCCCGCCGGGCCACGACGCCTGGGTCGTCGGCGACGAGCCATATGTCACGATCGACTACGCCGGGATGCGCTCGTTCGCTCGACCGACCGTCGGGACAGGTGAGCGAATCCTGGGCTCCATCCTCTTCACGGACGTCGTCGACTCGACGGCGACGCTGGCACGCGTCGGTGACCCAGCCTGGCGCGACCTGCTTCGTCGACACAACGAGCTGGCCCAGTTCGAACTCGATCGGTACCGCGGTCGACTGATCAAGCAGACCGGCGACGGACTTCTCGCCCTCTTCGACGGAACCGAACGCGCCGTCCGCTGCGCCTCCGCGATCGCCGCGGGATCGGCGGCAATCGGGCTGCCGATCCGGGCCGGCATCCACACTGGCGAGATCGAGCGGATACCCGGCGACATTCGGGGCGTCGCCGTTCACATGGCGGCAAGGGTCATGGCCATTGCGGGGCCCGGCGAGATTCTCGTCTCGGCGTCGACCCGTGAGTTGCTCGCCGGCTCAGCGCTCGAGTTCGAGGATCGCGGCAATCACGAGCTCAAGGGCCTGCCGGGATCGCGCCAGCTCTTCGCCGTCAGAACGGCTTGAACATCATCAGCCAGATCAGGATCAGCAGGCCGATCACGCCGACAAGCCCGATGTAATCCGCGCGTCGCGTATCGACAAGCGCGGCCAGCTCGTCGGGCGGCAGGGGCGTTGGATCCGGCGCGTCCTTCGGATAGCCACGCGGGCGGAGCCCGACTGCCGCCCGGACGCGGGCGTAATAAGGCGTCGCCAGGCCATACATCAGTACGATGATCGCCACGAGGACGGCGATCGCCGCCCAGATCCAGCCTCTGCTGAAATGGCCGTGCATTATGCCGGCGATGATGCCCGCAACCAGCAGCGTCACCAGCCCCGCATAGACCAGGCTGAGGCTGCGGCTCGACATCACGAGCAGGACCTTGATCCTCGTCGCGTCTCGTTCATAGCGGATCTGGTCCGATACCCACATCGCCGCTCCGTGGCCCATGACGAACAGGAACGCCGCCGCGACGTGGACGAAGACGACCCACGGATACCAGTCCATCGCACCCTCCTGCGATCGGTGGCGGCCGTCGGCAGTGCCGCCACGCCAGTGGCAAGCCTAAAGGTTTCCGCGCTTCGCCTGCTCGCGTTCGATCGCCTCGAACAGTGCCTTGAAGTTGCCGACACCGAAGCCGCGCGAGCCGTGCCGCTCGATGATCTCGAAGAAGAAGGTCGGGCGATCCTGGACGGGCCGCGTGAAGATCTGGAGCAGGTAGCCTTCCTCGTCGCGGTCGGCCTCGATGCCGAGCTCCTCGAGCGTGTCGATCGGCACGCCGACGTCCCCGACTCGATCGGCCAGGGTCGCGTAGTACTCGTGCGGCAGCCCGAGGAACTCGACGCCGTTCTCGCGCAGCTGCCCGACGGTCCCGACGATGTCCTCGGTCCGCAACGCGATGTGCTGGCAGCCGGGCATCCCGTACCAGTCGAGGAACTCCTGGATCTGGCTCTTCTTCTTGCCCGTCGCGGGCTCGTTGATCGGGATCTTGACGCGGCCGTTGCCGTTGGTCATGACCTTTGACATCAGGGCGCTGTATTCGGTGTGGATGACCTTGTCGTCGTAGTGAATCAGCTGGCTGAAGCCGAAGACGTCGCGATAGAACGCGACGAACTCATCCATCTGGCCGAGCCCGACGTTGCCGACGCAATGGTCGACCTCGAGCAGGCTGAGGCCCTGGGCCGCCTTCGCCGGCTTCCTGACCTTCCGATAGCCGGGCGCGAAGACGCCGTGGTAATCCTTCCGATCGACGAAGCTGTGGCGGGTTTCGCCGTACGTCGACACGGCCGACCGACGGAGGACGCCGTCCTCGCCACCGTTGAGCTCGACCGGCTCGATCGCGGCCCTGGCGCCTCGTTTCGTCGTCTCGGCGAACGCCGACGTCGCGTCATCCACCGCGAAGGCGATGTCCTTGACCCCGTCGCCGTGAGCCCTGACGTGATCGGCGATTTCGCCGTCCGGGGTCAGCGGCGCGGTGAAGACGAACGTGATGTCGTTGCGCCGCATGACGTAGCTCGCCCGGTCGCGGACGCCCGTCTCGAGACCCGAGAAGGCGACCGGCGTGAAGCCCCACAGGGCCCGGTAGTAGGCCGACGCCTGGCGAGCGTTGCCGACCCAGAACTCGATGTGGTCGATGCCGTTGAGCGGGAGGAAATCCTGGGCCTCGGCGTAGGCGTCCTTGTTGATCCGGGCGCCAGCCTGATTGGCGGCACCGCGGGCGATCGTGTCGGTCACGGTCTCGATCTCCCTGCGAGGGCGGGCATCCGGCGCCCAACTGCTGCCGGACGATGATGTGGCCTCCCATGCTACGCCCGAGGTGCGACACTGGGCCCATGGCG
>DATHGS010000031.1:0-4176 GCA_035490155.1 Candidatus Methylomirabilota bacterium
GGTCGCGGCGACGTGACCGGGCGAGTGCACCCCGATAGGAAGGGGAGCCCGCCCGAAGCTCTCGAGAGCCTGGCGGTACAGCTCGGAGAAGGGCGCGAACCGCGCCGGCGACCCGCCGATGATCGCGAGCATCAGCGAGAACCCGTAATGCGCGGCGCGGATGACCGACTGCGGACTGCCGCCGACACCGATCCAGACCGGGAACGTTCCGTTTTCCGGGTGCGGTACGACATCCTGGTTGTGGAGAGAAGCACGGGTCTTGCCCTGCCACGTGATCGGGCCGCCTTTGAGCAGTTCGGCAAAGAGCTCGGTCTTCTCCTCGAACAGGTCCTCGTAATCGGCAAGGTCGTACCCGAAGAGGGGAAACGAGTCGATGCTGGAACCGCGCCCGAGGATGACTTCCGCTCGACCACCCGAAATCGCGTCGAGCGTCGAGTAGCGCTGGAACACGCGAACCGGATCGTCCGAGCTCAGGACGGTGACCGCGGACCCGACGCGGATACGGCTCGTTCGCGCGGCAATCGCGGCGAGGACGACGTCGGCGGCCGACAGCGGAAAGTCAGCGGTGTGGTGTTCACCGATCCCGAAGAAGTCGATGCCCACCTGGTCGGCGAGGACGCCCTGTTCGACGAGGTTCCGGATCGTCTGCGCGTGCGATAGCGGGCGGTCGTCGGCGTCGTGGGTGACGTCGCCGAACGTATCGAGCCCGAAAATGAGCGGGAATGGTTTCGCAGGTTCTGTGGTCATGTCTCGTCTCTATGCGGCTTCGGCGCGGACAGCCAACTCGAACTCGGATCGGCGCAGGGACGCTCCGAAGACCGGGCCGCCGGCTTCGAAGAGTCGGCCGGCGCGGAGGCTGTCCAGGCGGACGGTATCGAAGCCGATCCGCTCGACGATGTCCGCAACGACGTCGACCGCGTCCGGGTCGTCGCCGGCGACACCGACTGCCCGCCGTTCGGGCGAGCCCTCCGGTCGCCGTTCCTCATCCAGTTGGTGGTAGCCGAGGTGGTTGAGGGTCTTGATGACCGTCGCTTCGACAAGCCTCTCCTGAACGATCTCGCTGCTGCCGCGCGTGCGGTCCTCGAACATCGCCTGGAGGCCATCGACCGGCGGCCAGTAATTCATCACGTCGACCACGAGCTTGCCCGCAACCAGGGCCGGGTCGAACGTGGCGAACCGGTGGGTCGGGATCGCCAGGATCGCGACATCGGCGTCGGCGACCGCATCGGCGGCCCATCGTGGCTCGGCTCCCGGCGCTAGCACCCTGGCGATGAGGGCGATCCGCGCCGGGTCACCAGACGCGGCGATCGAAACGTGGTAGCCGGCCTCGACGGCGGCTCGGGCGAGGACCGGGCCGCTGTGCCCGGCACCAAGCACCGCGATCCGCGGCAATGGCCGGACCTCCTCCAGTGTCATGGTTCGTAATCGGTCATGACGCTCGTCGGTCCATTGCCGTCCTAGAACCCGAGCACCTCGTCGACGAGAACGACGGTGATGCGGCCCGGAGTGATTTCACGATTGATGATCAGGACCTTGTTGACCGCGCTGTGGATGCCGTACTCCGCCTGGGCGCGGGCATCTTCGAGTGGGAAAGCGTAGTCGTAGACGCGGCTCATGGCCTCGTCGAGGTCCGACACGATCTTCTGCGTTCCGACAACGAGGATCACCCGTCCGGCGCCCGACACGTATGGGCCGAGCTGACTCCCGCCCATGGAGGCCGCCACCAGAGACCCGGTCTCGGTCACCGCATGGACGCTGCCCAGCATGACGTCCGGAGACGATGTCAGCCGACGGATCTCGTCGCCCTGGGTTTTGCGATCCATGCTCCAGATCCGCGGGCGGATGGGATCGAACCGACCCGACTTCTCGATTGCCTCGGTGATGCCCGAATCTGCGAGCGACTGCGACGCCCCGTGATAGACCTGCGATCCCGCGGGGATCAGACCCAGCACGATTCGCTTTGCATCTGCGGCGTCGGCGGCTCGGAGGACGCCGATCCCATTCGCCTCGAGCGCGGCCGCGGTGCGCGTCACGCGGGCGTCGTCGGCGGCCGTGCCAAAACGACGCTGAATGTCCCGATCGAGGTTGGGGTTGAGTTGGGTGATCATCTGCTTCCTTAGTCGTGGCTCCGCTGGTATAGTTGCTTCCGCAAATATCTTACGGCTACTTGGTTGCACATGCAAGCACTTTCGGAACCCGACGTCGCAGGAGCCCTGGATCGGGTCATCTCGGACGTCATGCCGGGCGGGCGAGGACTTGCCGCCTGGACCTCCCTCCTTCGAGCTCACGCCACGCTCGTGCGCCAGCTCGAGACAGATCTCGAGAAGGAGACGGGTCTGGCCCTGGCCGACTTCGACGTGCTCGCTCAGCTGGCGATCGCCGGTGGCGAGCTGCGCATGGCCGAGCTCGCGAACCGCGCACTCATCTCACGATCGGGCATGACCCGCCGGGCGGCCCGCCTGGTCGATCAGGGCCTGATTGGGCGAGCCGGCGCCGACGCTGACGGACGCGGCGTCGTCATCGCGTTGACGGATGCCGGCATGGCCCGACTGACCGAGACCGCCCCCGTTCACGTTCGCGGGATCGCTGGATATTTCGCGTCCCGGCTCGGCGATCAGGAACTCGCGGCCCTCGAGAACACGCTCGACAAGGTCATCGTCGACTGCACGTTTGGCTGACAGTCGCCTGCGGGGTTGACGCCGCCCACTTTACACCGTACAGTCATCTCGATGGCTTTACAGCGTATAGTGGCAGGAGACCAACTGATGCAGGCAATCGTTCAGGACACCTACGGCTCAGCCGAGGTCTTGCAGCTCAGGAATATCGACAAGCCCGAGATCGGCGCCGACGAGGTGCTGGTCCGCGTCCGTGCGGCGTCCATCCATGTCGGTGACTGGATCCTCATGACCGGCTCGCCCTTCGTGATGCGCCTGGCCACGGGCCTGCGTCGGCCGAAGAACAGGGTTCCCGGGACGGATGTCGCGGGCACCGTCGAGGCGGTCGGCAGCGAGGTGACGGGACTTCGACCGGGCGACGAGGTCTTCGGATGGTGCAGCGCCGCGTTCGCGGAGTACGCGTCTGCGACCGAGGATCATTTCGTCAAGAAGCCGGCCAACCTCACCTTCGAGCAGGCCGCCGCGATCGGCGTGTCCGCATCGACCGCCCTCCAGCTCCTGCGCGACGACGGCAAGGTCCAGCACGGACAGAAGGTCCTCGTCAACGGAGCCTCGGGCGGCGTGGGCACATTCGCCGTGCAGATCGCGAAGGCCTTCGGGGCCGAGGTGACGGGCGTCACCAGTACGAAGAACGTGGAGATGGTCCGCGCGATCGGCGCCGACCACGTCATCGATTACACGCACGAGGACTTCACCACGGGCGCCGAGCGTTACGACGTGATCCTCGACAACGTCGGCAACCACTCGATGGCCCGGACCCGCCGCCCGCTGACGCCATCAGGGACCCTGATCTCGAACGGCGGCGGGCACTCCGACGGCAAGCTGGGCCGGACCGTGCGGACGATGCTCGCCTCGATGGTCGTGCGCCAGCAGGCAGGCCCAACGGTCAAGACGCAGAACCACGGGGACCTGGTCGCCCTGAGGGATCTCGTCGAGGCCGGCAAGCTCATGCCCGTCATCGATCGGACGTACCCGTTGACCGAGACCCCCGAGGCGATCGGTCACGTCGCAGCGGGACACGCCCGGGGCACCGTCGTGATCGCCGTCTGACCGACGCCTGGAACCTAGGCGACACCCGCTGACTCGAGGACCTGCTTCAGGCGTTCCGTCGCGCCAACCTCGGTGCTCATCGTCTTCTGGACGGGTCCGCCCATGAGCAGCTTCTTGAGGCCGCTCAACTCCGCGCCCAGGGTAAACGTGAGGCGCGTTCCGCCATCGGCCTCGTCGAAGCGGAACTCGCCCGTCGGGCGAACCGGACCGGCGATGGTTCGGAAGGCGAGGCGGCGGTTCGGTTCGTAGGCGGTTACCTCGTAGTCGGCGGCGACGCGGCGCCCACCAGGGCCCTTCACGCCCTGCCGGTAGACCGATCCGGCGCCGCTGCCCGACACCAGCGCGATGTCGAGCACGCCCGGGCGCCACTTCGGCCCGTTCAGGCCGTCGGCCACGAACGCGAAGACCTCCGCAACGGGTCGCGCGATCGTCACTTGATGCTCCGCCGATG
>DATHGS010000032.1:0-3971 GCA_035490155.1 Candidatus Methylomirabilota bacterium
CACGGTCGACGCGTCCGACCTCCTTGGACCTGATGTCGTCGGGGGCGTCCGATACGCGGACAAGCCGATAGCCGATCGTCCGCCGCTCCACGCCGGTTTTCGGTGCCGCTCCAAACCGAGCCGGCTCGCGGGCGGCCGCCACTATTCCCCGATCGCGCGAGTAGCGCTGCTCGGGAAGGGTCGGGCGCAGCCACCGGGGAAGATTCGCATCAACTGGGTTGCTGGCCTCGTCGTCCGACCGGGCGGTACCGCCGACCGCGCCGGGCACTGCAGCGGGATTGCTGCCGCGCGATGGCAGCGTCGACATGGCAGACCAGACCGCCACCGATGCGCCGGCCGGATCTGCCCCTGCCACCGCCCGCTCGCGTCGCGTCGGACGGCGGAGGAAGGCCGCAAAGAGAATCACGCCGAGTGCCGTGGTGAGCGACCACGCAGCCACCGGGATTCCAAGGCTCGGATAGATCCTGAGCCCTGGACCCGACGATCCATCCAGGGCGGCCGGTGCCGCCGGCGGGCCGTCGATGCCGCCACCGAGACCGGCGGGGCCGTCGCCGCCCCGATCCCCGGGCAGTCCGACGGCGATCTGACCCGGGGCGGTCGCCGTCGGCGTCGGGCTGCCGCCGACACCAGGGTCCGGCGTCGCGGGCGAACCGGGCGTCGAGGCGGCCGGAGGGCGTGACGTCGCCTTTGGCGTCGCATTTGCTGTCGGTTTGGGGGTGGGACGCATGGTCGACTTGGCAGTTGGCTTCGGCTGGGGAGTTGGCTTTGGCGTCGGCTTGGGAGTGGGCCGAGGCGTGGGCTTGGCAGTGGGCATCGGAGTTGGCGACACGATCACGATCGCCGCCGGCGAAACCGTCGTCAGGGCGACGAAGCGTTTTCCACTGCCGTTCGTTGCGGCGAAGCTGTAGGCCCATGATCCCGCCGGCAGCGCCATCGCGACCGAGTACGTAACGCCGGCCTGGAACGTGGTCCCGCCCCCGGTCATCGCATAGCGGCCAAGACCGGCAACGACAACCTCGACCTTCGACGGCGG
The DNA here is from genome assembly GCA_035490155.1 of Candidatus Methylomirabilota bacterium. Taxonomy (GTDB): domain Bacteria; phylum Chloroflexota; class Limnocylindria; order Limnocylindrales; family CSP1-4; genus CF-46. The sequence continues at coordinate 1,034 of DATHGS010000032.1, forward strand.
GCAGCCGCCGGTGTCCTTGAATCGAACTGAGAACGTGATCGTCGTCGAGGGCATGCCGGAGCCCGCTGAGGCGCTCCCGCCTGCGAGCAGCGGAGTCGTGGCGCCGTTGCAGTTGCCCGCCAGAGCGGAACCGGATGCGGTCGGCAGCATGAGAATGACGACGACGGCCGCCACAGCGAGGACGACCGCTTTCGCGGTTTGGAATCGGATCGGCTGACGGTGAATCATGTCTGACGGTCTCTTCCGGCCCGCGTTCGGCCGAGCCGCCATGAAGGTATGACGCGGGCTGACGAGCGTCCGTAGTCAGAATGCCGCCGGCTGGCCGGTACTTTCGATCCAGATCGACCTGATCCTTCTGGTCGTACAACAACAGGTGCCGGGACGCACCACGGGGGACCGCGATGACAACGCCTACGGATGACCTCCAGGGGCATCCAGATCGCCGCATCGACCGCATCCGACGAAAGCTGATCTGGGCGCTGCTCGGACCGTTCTGCATCCTGATGAGCGTTGCGGCCATCGAGGGTTTCCTGCCGGCCGATTCGTCGCGGGCCGCGACCACGCTCGTGGTGCTCATCGCAGCCGCGGTATTCCTGCCCGTCCTGATGGCATGGCTCGCCCGGGCGATCATTCATGACGCCGAGGCCCTCGACAGCGAGCGCCGGGAGCTGAGCGAGCTGTACGGGCGTGCCCGTCAGGACTCGCTGGTCGATGGCCTGACCGGCCTCGGCAACCACCGCGCGTTCCAGGACGAGCTCGCTCGCCAGCTCGAAATCGCGAATCGGCAGGGAACGCCACTATCGCTGCTGCTCGTGGACGTCGACGATCTCAAGAGCGTCAACGACACGACTGGCCACGTCGGAGGCGATCGCCTGCTCGTGGCGGTCGGTCGGGTGGCGGCCATCGTCCTGCGCCGGAGCGACCGCGCCTTCCGGGTCGGCGGGGACGAATTCGCCATCCTCCTGCCGAACTCGGACGTCGACACGGGCCTGACAGTCGCTCGGCGGATCCTCGCATCGGCCCTGGGTGGAGGCGACCCGAGCAACCACGTCGACCCGTTCTCGCTATCCATTGGAGTCTCCGCGTTCCCCGCCCCGAGCACCGAGAGCTCCTACCTCTATCGAAATGCCGACGCAGCTCTCTACTGGTGCAAGCGACACGGGCGCACGGCAGTGGTCGCCTTCGATCCAGGCTGGCATGGCGCATCCTCGGACGACCGCTCCGTCGCGGAACTATCCGCGGCCGTCGGGACGATCATCGCCACGCGGGCGCTGCGCCCCGTGTACCAGCCGATCTTTTCGTTGACGACCGGTCAGCCGATCGGCTACGAAGGCCTGGTCCGACCGGCAAGCGGCGCGCCGTTCTCCGACGCGAGCTCGCTGTTTGCGGCCGCCGAAAAGGCCGACCGGACGGTCGAGCTCGACCTCGCCTGCCTCGAGATCGTCGCTGCAGGAGTGAGGTTGCCGAACACTGATGCCTACATCAGCGTCAACCTGTCGCCCCGGACCCTCGAATCGAACCTGTTCCACCCCGGCGAGCTGAAGGCGATCTTCCATCGCAACGGGATCGCACTCGAGCGGGTCGTGCTCGAGCTGACGGAGCGAGAGCACGTCGAGGATATCGAGCAGCTTCGCAAGAACGTGGAGGCGTGCCGTCGGGCGGGCATGCGCCTGGCAGCCGACGACGTCGGGGCCGGCAACGCCGGTCTGCGGTTGCTGAGTGACATCCACTTCGACATCGTCAAGATCGATCTCTCCCTCGTCCAGGGCGGGATGATGCACGATCCGTCACACGGAGTTCTTCGAGCCCTGCAGGAGCTCGCGACGCGGTGGAAGGCGTCGATCGTGGCCGAAGGCGTGGAGACCGCCGCCCAACTGGCGGTGGTTCGAAGCCTCGGTATCTCCGCCGGACAGGGGTATCTCCTGGGCCGGCCGACGGACTCGATGCTGAGCGACAGGGTCGACCTGGTCGCGTTGGAGTCCGCGAACGACACCGACCCGGCGATCTTCGACGTGGATCCCCGGCTGAACCTGTTCACGACCCAGGGGGAGATCGCGACACGGCCCTCGTAGCGGCGCCGGTCCGTCAGCGTCGCTCGGTTGGCGCTATGTCCAGGCGAGGCGGCTGCGAGCTGCCCAGTAGTCCTCGGCCGGTTCCACGCAGTTCGCGAGCTCTTGGAGCTCGTCGGGAGAGAGTTTGATCATGGGCGCCGTGAGGTTCGAATCCAGCTCGTCAACCGTCGCTGCGCCCGACAGGACCACGTCGGCCCACGGCCTCTCCATGACCGCCGCGATCGCAACGGCATCCGGCTGTACGGCGTGGCGAGCGGCGATCGCAGCGACCGCGGGCGGACAGGTATCCGGGAGGGCCAGCCGGCCGTTCGCGAGGGCCTCCTTGACGATGACGCCCCAACCCGCCTCGTGCGCCTCGACGAGGGCCGGCTCGGCGGATCGCTCCAGGACGTTCCATGTCGCCTGAACCGAGCCGAAGGGGTTCCGCCCATCGAGCCGAACCTCGAGGGCCCGCCGAACGACGTCGGCCTGGCGAGGACCACTGACGGTCAGCCCGACGGCGACGCCGTCCGCCGACAGCTCGGCGAGAGCGCCAAGTACCGCGCGGTCCTCGAGGATCCCGCTCTCGAGCGTCGCGGAGTGGACCTGGTAGAGCCTTAACCGGTCACCGAGGATCGCCCGGGTCTCCGCGAGTTGACGCCGAAACGCGGCCAGCGAGTGGTCCTTGACCTCGTGGACCTCGGCGTCGAGACGCCAGTCCCCGACGTACGTGTAGCCCCATTTCGAGCCGATGGTCGGAATGATGGCGTCGGGCCGGCGGGCGTCGAGCCAGGAGCCGAGGAATTCCTCGGCGAGGCCGTAGGATCGAGCAACGTCGACGTAGCGGATGCCGGCCGCGATCGCGGCGTCGAGAAGCTCGTGAGACC
>DATHGS010000033.1:0-9436 GCA_035490155.1 Candidatus Methylomirabilota bacterium
CGCCGATCTCCGCCTCCTTGGCCGCCAACGTGCCGTCGGCCAGGTCGAGGAGATGCTCGAGAATGGCGTCGCGGCTGCCGAGGTCCCAGAGCTCGTCCTCGCTCGTGCCCTGGCCGTCGAGGCCCATGGCCCGGAGCGCGGATCGGGCGCAACGATGCCTGCTGGTGCGGCTCGGGCCAGAAATACAAGAAGTGTCACGGGCGCTGACCCGGGGCCGCGATGGGGCAATTCCGGCGACCCGCAGGACCGGGCAATGTGGCGGGACGTGATCCGTCTTGCTCTGGCCGGGATCATCGGCAGCCTCGTTGTCATCGGCTACACGACCTACCGGATCTGGGACCAGGGCGGTCGCGATGAGGCTCGCAACGCGGATGCGATCGTGGTCCTCGGGGCCGCCCAGTACAACGGGACCCCGTCGCCGCTGTTCGAGGCCCGGATCTCCCACGCCGTCCAGCTCTACGAGAACGGAATCGCCGGCATCTTCGTCGTGACCGGCGGCAAGGGCCGTCCCGGAGACATCACGACGGAGGCGAGGGCGGCACGGGACTACGCGGTCGCGCATGGGGTTCCGGCATCGGCGATCCTCATCGAGGACCAGAGCCGAACGACGCTCGAGCAGCTTCGAACCGTCGGGCAGATGCTGCGTGATCGCGGCCTTCACTCGGCCGTCCTGGTGTCCGACAGGACCCACATGCTGCGGAGCCTGAGGATTGCCCGGGACCAGGGCATCGAGGCCTACGGATCACCGACGACGACGAGCCCGACGGCGTCGAACATCCCGGACCAGATCGAGGCGACCGGCCACGAGATCGGGGCGCTGGCTCTCTACTTCATCGCCGGAACCGGTCCCTGAGCCGCCCCGTTCCGCGGTTCGTTTCTCCCTCTTGGCTCGGGCGACTTCTCCACGTATACTGCGCGAAACTTCCGCCCCGGTAACGGTCAGCATGCCGGCGGCACACACCAACGCCACGCGCCTAGCCAGACTTTGCCCCGCACGGAGAGAGGGAAACGTGAAGCAGGCCGAGGAAGCGTCGTTCGTCGATCTGATCGCCTGCGAGCGCGATTGTCGCTCGTGCAGCTATGCCGCCGCACTCGACTGTGATGGCAACTGCGGCGTCTGCCCCCATAACAGCTACTGTCCCTGCGTGAACCCCGTCGTCGCCCGGAGCAAATCGGCACTGCGCCTGATCGAGCTCCGGCCAATCCTGCTCCAGGATCTCCAGGCCCGGAACTAGTGGACGCCTCCGCGGTTCGCGACCTGGCCGAGCGGATTCGGTCGACCTCGGGGCATCTTTGACCTCGGGACGAAGGAAGCACGCGCCTCACAGCTAGAGGCGCAAACGACCGAGCCCGGTTTCTGGGATGACCAGCGGGTCGCCCAGAAGGTCCTCCGCGAAGCCAGCGGGCTGCGGGACGAGATCGAGCTGTGGCGCGGCCTCGAAGCTCGCGCCGCCGACCTCCTGGCAACCCTCGAGCTCGTCGAGGAATCGGCCGACGCCGAGCTGACTGCCGAGCTCGACCGCGGCGCCGCGACACTCGAGGCGGACTTCGCCCGCGAGCGTACCGCGCTGCTGTTCTCGGGCGAGCACGATCACCGCGGCGCCGTCCTGTCGATCAGCGCCGGGGCGGGCGGCACGGAGGCCACGGACTGGGCCGAAATGCTCCTGCGGATGTACCTCCGCTGGGCCGAGCGCCACCGCTTCCACACCGAGGTCGTCGACCAGCAGGAGGGCGAGCAGGCCGGCCTCAAGAGCGTGACGGTCGAGATCAACGGCCGGTCTGCCTACGGCTGGCTGCGGGTCGAACGCGGCGTCCACCGCCTCGTCCGGATCAGCCCGTTCGACTCGCAGAAGCGGCGCCAGACGACGTTCGCCCTCGTCGAGGTCCTGCCGGAGGCAGACGACGACATCGAGATCGAGCTGAACTGGGATGAGATCCGGGTCGACACCTTCCGCGCGCAGGGTGCTGGTGGGCAGCACGTCAACAAGACCGACTCCGCCGTCCGCCTGACCCACCTGCCGACCGGCATCGTCGCCCAGAGCCAGAACGAGCGATCGCAGACCCAGAACAAGGAAACGGCGATCAAGGTCCTCAAGTCCCGGATGCTCGAGCGCGCCCTCGAGGAGAAGGAGGCCGAGATCAGGAAGCTCCGCGGCGAGCACGTCGAGGCCGGCTGGGGCAATCAGATCCGAAGCTACGTCCTCCATCCCTACCAGATGGTCAAGGACCTCAGGACGAACTACGAAACGGGCAACACGGCGGCCGTGCTCGACGGCGATCTCGACGCCTTCATGCAGGCCGAGCTGGAGCGCCTGGCGACCGGCGGCGAGAGTGCCCGCGGCGAGGAGATCGGCGGGGACACGGGAAGCGACGAGGTCGCCTGACGGTGGCCGTCCTCGAGCCGCGGCCGACGGTCCACGCGACTGCGGCGGCGACAGTGACCTACCGCCCGGCTGCGCCAGTCGACCTGCCCGCGTGCGGGGCCATCTGGCGAGCTGCCCTGAACGACTACATGGGCCGGCTGAATCTGCCGGAAGTCCCCAATGACCTGGCGGCGATCCTCCGGATTCATCGCCATCTCCAGGCCACGGATCCGGCGGGCTTCCTCGTCGCCGAGGAGGCGACACCCGAAGGCGACGTGCGGATCGTCGCCTTCGCCGCGGCCGTGCGGCGAGGCGCGGTCTGGTTCCTGTCGATGCTGTTCGTCCTGCCCGAGGCCCAGGCGGCTGGGATAGGACGAGCCCTGCTCGCCCGGCTCCTGCCGCCGCAAGGGACCGCCACGATGGTGACGTGCACGGACGCCGCCCAGCCGATCTCGAACGGCCTGTACGCCTCGCTCGGGATGGTCCCGCGGATGCCCCTCCTTCGACTCGTCGGGCTGGCCGAGAGGCCGACGGAACTGCCGAGCCTGCCGGTGGGTGTCCGGGCAATCGGCTTCGACGAGGTTGACCGGGGTGGCGATCGGATCGGCGGCGCGGCGCTCGACGACGAGATCGCGGCGCTCGATCGGGACGCAGTCGGGTTCGACCACCCGGTCGACCACGCGATGGTCCGAACCGAAGGTCGGCTGGGCTTCCTCTTCCTGGGACCCGATGGCGGGCCGGTCGGCTACGGTTACGCGTCGGAAGCCGGCCGGGTCGGGCCGATCGCGGTTCGCGACTCGGCCCTCCTCGGACCGGTCATTGGCCACCTCGTGACGACTGTCAGGCCGCGGGGCGCCTTCGGGCTGTGGCTCCCGGGCGCTGCAGAGGGCACGGTCGGCCCGCTGCTCCGGGCGGGCTTCCGGCTGGAGGGATTTCCCTGCCTGCTGTGCTGGGATCGACCGTTTGCCGACTTCGCCCGCTACGTTCCGATCTCGCCCAGCCTTTTGTGAACCGGCACCCTCCACGGGGAGCCGCCACACGCTCACCGAGGTCCAAGGGGGAGCTCCGCGACCCCATTGGCCCGAGGTCTGGTAGCCTCACAGTCGACGTGGCTCCCACTGCCGTGCCCCGGGACGAAGCCTCGCTGAACCGAGCGGACGGCAGAGCCGCCGTCGCCCCTGACCCCCGGAGCCGATCGTGACCCTGTCCTCCTCGCCGTCCGCAGCCCCGGCCTCGGTCCGACGCCGCCTGCTGCGGCGGATCGGTGGCGACCATGTGGCCACGGATCGGGCCGTGCTCATCCTCCACGATGTCACGAAGGTCTACCCGAACGGCAAGACCGCCCTCGGCGACGTCGATCTCGTCATCCCGGAGGGTGATTTCGTCTTCCTCGTCGGGCCGTCGGGAGCGGGCAAGTCGACCCTCATCAAGCTCCTCATCCGCGACGAGCTGGCGACCCGCGGCGCGGTCATCCTCGATGGCCAGGATCTGGCCAGGCTGCCGCGGCGGAACGTGTCGAAGGTCCGTCGCAAGATCGGCATCGTCTTCCAGGACTTCAAGCTGTTGCCGACGAAGACGGTCTGGGAGAACGTCGCCTTCGCCCTCGAGGTGACCGGCACGCCGCGGGGCCGGATTCGCCCGGCAGTCGACCGCGTCCTCGCGCTCGTCGGCCTGACGGCCCAGCAGTCGCAGCTGCCGGGCCAGCTGTCGGGCGGTGAGCAGCAGCGGACGGCGATCGCCCGGGCCCTCGTCCACGACCCGCGCCTGATCATCGCCGACGAGCCGACCGGCAACCTCGACCCGCTCATCAGCTGGGAGATCATCCAGCTCCTCCTGCGGATCAACGATCTCGGGGTCACCGTCCTCATGGCGACCCACAACGCCGACGTCGTGACCGCCCTTCGCAAGCGGGTCGTGGCTCTCGAGGAGGGCCGGATCATCCGCGACGAGGTCGGCGGCATTTACCACCGCGTGGACTGACGAGGCCGATCGATGTTCACGTTCGTCGCCTTCAGCCTCAAGCGCGCCTGGGAAGGCTTCTGGCGAAACGCCCTCATGAGCCTCGCCGCGACCGCGACGATGGTCCTGATGCTCCTGCTGCTGGCCGGCTTCTGGATCCTCCAGGCTGGCCTCCAGGCTGGCCTCGAATACACGGAGTCGAAGGTCGAGGTCGTGGCCGACCTGAAGGACACCGCAACACCGGCAGACGTGACCGCCATCGAGGACCGGCTCCACCTGATGCCGGAGGTAAAGGACGTCCATTACGTCAGCCGCGAGGACGCGCTGGCGATCTATCGCGCCCGGCTCGCCGAGCAGGGCGAGACCGACCTGACGCGCTACCTCGACGCCAACCCCCTCCATGCGAGCCTCGAGGTCAAGCTCGTCGATCCCAAGGTGTTCGGCGATGTCGTCGAGAAACTCCGGGCGGAGCCGGCTGTCGACAAGGTGAAGGAGCAGCAGAAGACGGTCGACAGCCTGCTGACCATCACCAACGTCCTGCGGACGGCCGGAACGGTAATCCTGATCGTGATTGCGCTGATCGTCCTCTTCATCATCGTCAATACGATCCGGCTGGCGGTCGTCGCGCGGGCCGAGGAGATCGAGATCATGCGGCTGGTCGGAGCGTCGGACGCCTTCATCCGCTGGCCGTTCGTGTTCGAAGGGGCGATGGTCGGCCTGCTCGGGGCCGCGCTCACGCTCGGTGTCCTGTTCGTCGCCGCCGATCCGATCGGCAACTTCATGATCGGCTTCTTCACGGTCCTGCCGCTCAGGTTCGGGACGTTGACCCGCGACATCATCGTGCTCGTCGCCGGGGCCGGGCTGGGTCTGGGGATCCTCGGATCGTGGGTCTCGGTCCGAACGTACCTCATCCGCTGACGCGGCCGATCCGCCAGGCCGCCCCGGTCGTCGCCCTCGCGGACCCTTCGCCGGGAGCGGTGTAGGCTTACCGCCCCTCTCGTCCGAAGCGGAGAACGACGCCCCGATGCTCCCTCATGACCCGGCGCCCGACGAAGCGACAGTCGCTGCCTGGGAACAGCCGCGGGTCCCGGTGGCGCCGCGCAGCGAGCGCCGGAGTGGGATCGGACCGGTCCTCGTACTCGCGGCGGCCGCCGTCACCGTGCTCGCCGGCGGGACCCTCTTCATGTCGGGTTACCTGCTCGGGCAGCGGACCGCTGAGCAGCCCGGCACGCCGGCGGCCCTGGCGGACGAGTTCCAGCCGTTCTGGGACACCTATCGGACGATCGAGCAGCGCTACGCCGGCGGCAAGATCGATGAGCAGGCGCTCGTCCGCGGCGCGATCAAGGGCATGGTCGACGGGCTCGGCGACCCGTATTCGGCCTACCTGACACCGGAGCAGTACCAGACCGGGCTCCAGGACCTCTCGGGCCAGTTCGAGGGGATCGGCGCCGAAATCGGTACGAGGGACTCGGCCGGCGCGACGAGCACCTGTTCGACCCTCGGCCCGGACTGCCACCTCATCGTCGTCAGCCCGATCGAGGGTTCGCCTGCCGAGAAGGCTGGGCTCAAGGCAGGGGACGCGATCCTGGCCGTCGACGGCTCCGCGCTCGATGGCCTGACGGTCGACGCCGCCCGAGACCGTGTCCGCGGGCCGAAGGACACGACGGTCGTGCTGACGATCCTGCGCGACAACAAGGCCCCGTTCGACGTCTCGATCGTCCGCGGTGTCATCGCTCAACGCGAGGTGATCGACAAGGTCCTCGCCGGAGGGGCCGTCGGCTACATCCGGGTGACCGGCTTCTCCGACAACTCCGCGGCCCAGTTCCACACAGCCCTCAAGGGGGACGTGGCGGCCGGCCGGACAGAGGTCATCCTCGACCTGCGCGGGAACCCCGGCGGCTACGTGACTGCCGCACGGAGCATCGCCAGCGAGTTCCTGGCGTCCGGGCCGTTGTTCTGGGAGGAGACGGCCGACGGCACCCAGACCGAGACCGACGCCTCGACCGACCCCGCAACCACAGGGGCGGCGACCGATCCGGCGATCCACCTCGTGGTCCTCATCGACGGCGGAAGCGCGTCGGCCAGCGAGATCGTCGCAGGCGCCCTCCATGATCGTGGGCGGGCGACCATCGTCGGCCAGACCTCGTTCGGAAAGGGCACGGTCCAGCAATGGATCGAGCTGCCGAAGACGGGCGCGCTCAAGCTGACGATCGCCAAGTGGCTGACGCCGAACAAGACCTGGATCCACCACGTCGGGATCGTGCCGGACGTCGTCGTGACCCCGCCGACGGACGTGGCCGCCGGTCAGGACCCGACTCTCGACAAGGCCGTCGAGCTGCTCCAGTCAGGCGCGGCGCCGACCCCCTCCGGATGATCCAACGCCGCTTGCGCCCCTCGTAACCATCGGGTACGGTACGAGGGAACGAAAGGAGGTGATGTGCAGTGATCGACAGTACGCGTAGCTGCACCACCTCGCAGGAGATGGCCGTTTAAGCGGACACCCTGTGGGTGGGTAGCTTGAAACGCCGGTCCGAATAGGACCGGCGTTTCTGCGCTCAGCGGCACAGTCGGCGGCTGTCGCGCCTGGACGCCGATGGCTGCGTTGGAAGCCTCCGCTCCTCGCTCACGGGCGTCTGAGCCCGCTCGCTCCGGTGCTCGACTCCGCCTTGCCCTCGACGCCCAGCCGCGACGAACGCAGTCGCGACGAACGCAGATAGGCAGGCGATGCTCGGACTCGCCTTGTCCACGACGCCGATCCGCGACGATCGCAGACGACGCAAATAGGGCACGATGGAGCTATGCCAGAGGAGACCGTCGCGCTCAATCGGCGAGCGCGACATGAGTTCAGCATCGAGGAGACGTTCGAGGCCGGGATCGTCCTGACCGGCACCGAGATCAAGTCGATTCGCGCCGGCAAGGTCCAGCTCGCCAATTCCTACGCCCGGATCGAGCGCGACGAGGCCTGGCTGATCGGCGCCCACATCGCGCCGTTCGAGCAGGGCAACCGGTACAACCATGAACCGAAGCGCACGAGGAAGCTCCTCCTCCGCCGCTCGGAGATCGACGAGCTGCTCGGCAAGACGAAGTCGAAGGGCCTCACGATCGTCCCGCTTCGGCTTTACCTCACCTCCAAAGGTCGGGCCAAGCTCGAGCTCGGCCTCGCCCGGGGCAAGCAGCTCCATGACCGCCGGCGCGACATCGCCGACCGCGACTCCCGACGCGACATTGCGCGCGAGATGGCCGACGCGCAGCGCGGCCGCTGAGGGACCGCGATCACTTGAGCCTCCAGCCCTCCGTCGCCCCGCTTCGTCTCGGCCGCTCGATCCGCGCGATCGATCTCCACGCCGCCGGCGAACCCGGGCGTGTGATCGTCGGCGGGGTCGAGGACGTCCCGGGCGCCACGATGTTCGACAAGATGAGCTGGCTCCGCTCGAACCGCGACGACCTCCGCCTCCGGATGCTCCGCGAGCCGCGTGGCTATCCGGCGGCCAACTGCAACCTCATCCTGCCTTCGTCGAATCCGGACGCCGCCGCCGGCTACGTGATCATGGAGCAGGTCGAGTACCCGGGGATGTCCGGCACGAACACGATGTGCGTCGTGACGGCGCTGCTCGAGACCGGGATGCTGCCGATGACCGAGCCGGTTACCGAGCTGACCCTCGAGGCGCCGGCCGGGCTCATCCGGGTCCGGGCCGACTGCGCCGAGGGCAAGGTCACCGGCGTGACATTCCGTAACGTGCCGGCGTTCGCGACCCACCTCGACACCCCGATCGAGGTGCCCCAGCTGGGCACCATCGTCGTCGACGTCGCCTATGGCGGGATGTTCTACGTGATCGCCTCGGCCGAGGCATTCGGACTGAGGCTGACGCCCGACGAAGGCGCAGACATCGTCCGCATCACTGAGATGATCAAGGCCGCGGCGAACGACCAGCTGCCCGTCGTCCATCCGGAGCAGCCGGGCTTTGCGGGGATCACGATCGGCCAGCTGTCGGGGCCGGCCCACGACCCGGCGAACTCGATGCGCAACGTCGTCACCGTTTCGACCGGGACGCTCGACTGGGAGAACCCGGCGACGTGGACCGGCGCGATCGACCGCTCGCCGTGCGGGACCGGGACGTCGGCCCGTATGGCGGTTCTCCACGCCACGGGCCGCCTCCCGATCGGCGAGGACTTCCGCCACGAGGGGATCCTCGGCACGGTCTTCACCGGTCGGTTGCTCGAGGAGACGCGGGTCGGCGATCGGACCGCGGTCGTCCCGCAGATCACCGGCAGCGCCTGGATCACCGGCATCGCCGACTACGTCGTCGACCCGACCGACCCGTTCCCCGATGGCTTCACGGTCGGCGATATCTGGGCCTGACCCTCGGAGACGATCAGCGCAGCAGGTAGCGCCGGCTCAGCGGCACGTCGCTGACGGGCTCGACCGCGAGGTGTCGGCCGGCCAGGCTCACGAAGCCGTCGACCGGATCGATCTCGATCGGCGTTGTCGCCCGGTTCCGGACGAGGTCGTCGCGGGTCAGGCCGCGGGTGCGCCCGATCGCCACCACCTCCCGACCGTCCGTCGAGCGGCGGCGACGATCGTCCGCCGCCGCGGCCGAGACAAACGTGACGCCAAGCCGCGCCGCGACGCGCCCGGCACCGCCCCAGTCGGGCCGATAGCGCGTCGGCTCGGCTCGCTCGACTGTGGCGTTGCCCTCGCCGAGCGGCGCCCAGGCCGGGTAGCCCGACTTCAGTACGAGCTCCGGCTTCACCCCGAAATACCCGGGCTTCCAGAGGACGATGTCGGCGAGCCTGCCCGGCCGCAACGACCCGACTGTGTCAACGAGGCCGTGGACGATCGCCGGCTCGATCGTCACCTTGGCCAGGTAGCGAAGGACGCGATCGGTGTCGTCGTAGCCGTCGGCGCTCTCGTTGGGCAGACCGGGGTGACCCATCCCGGCGGGCGTGGCTCGCCAGGCCTTCATCACGTGGGCCAGCTGGAGCGTCCGCCGCAGCGACTCCATGATCCGGCCCATCCCCTGCGAGTCGGAGTTGACGATCCCGATCGCGCCCAGCTCGTGGAGCGGGCCCTCGGCCGCCATCGTGAACGGGTGAACCCGCTCGCGGGCGAGGTC
>DATHGS010000034.1:0-3520 GCA_035490155.1 Candidatus Methylomirabilota bacterium
CAACGACTTGACGGGCTGCGCGAAGTTCTGGAAGTTCGGGTTCAGGCGGCCCATGACCTTGCGCGTCTCGGACTCCATGCTCGAGTCGTCGAGGGAGCCCAGCCGGGTCGTCAGCTCGCGGCCCAGGAACAGGTTGCCCGGCGCATCGATGTTATCCGCCAGGGCCAGCGTCTGGTAGATGGTCTCGATGTTCAACGCCTTCGCGTCGCGCGGGTTGCTGATCGTGACCGGCTTGCCCTCGATGCTGATGACGCCCGAGTCGGCCGGGTGCGCCCCCGAAAGCACGCGCATGAGCGTGGACTTGCCCGCTCCGTTGCCGCCGACGAGGCCGATGACCTCCCCGGCATCAAGGTCGATCGTCACGTCGCGGACGGCGTGTACGCCGCCGAAGGCGACGTTGATGTCCTTCATCTCAACGAGCGGGGTACGCTGGGCGACGGTCACGGTCTTGACTCCCTCCCGCTCACGAGCCGCGCCGACGGTTGTAGGCGTCAAAACCCACGGCAAGGATCAGCACGATCCCGGCGACCACGTTCTGGCCCGGCGAGTTGACACCCATGAAGCTCAGGCCGTAGGCGAGCGACTGCATCACGAACGCGCCGAGCACCGCACCCGCGATGCTGCCGATGCCGCCCGCAAACGACGTCCCGCCGACCACGGCGGCGGCGATGACGTACAGCTCGTAGCTCTGACCGACATCGAGCGTCGCGGTGTTCAGTCGAGCTACCGCGATGGCCGCGGCGAGTGCACAGAGGATGCCCATCACGACATAGATCTTGAGGACCGTCCGGCGCGTGTTGATCCCGGCCAAGTCGGCGGCGTCGGGGTTGCCGCCATACGCGTAGACGTAGCGCCCGAACCTTCGGCGGGTGGCCAGCCACGTCATGACGAGGGTCACGCCGATCAATAGCACGATCGGGTATGGGACGCCGGTGGGGATATCAAGGCCACCGGAAATTCCCTTCGGCCACAGGTTGGCGTTGGCGAACGCAGCCAGGCCGAGGACGGCGATGCAGCCGATCACGCCGAGCAGGACCTCGGCCCACATGGGCCGGAGTGGGAAGCCGAAATGACGGCGCTGGCGGCGGCCGTTGAGGAGCAACGCGATGATGGCGATGCAGCCGACGACGCCGAGGACCCACGTCAGGGTGCCACCGACCGACCCTTTCGCCCCGCCGCCGATCAACTGGAAGATGGGATCGAGGCCCGACACGGCCGCCCCGTTGGACATGTACCAGATGGCACCGCGGATCGACAGCAGGCCACCCAGCGTGACGATGAATGAGGGCACGCCGACGTAGGCGATGATGTAGCCCTGGAGTGCGCCCACGCCCGCCCCGAGGAGGATGCCGAGGCCGAGGGCGATGAGCCATCGGAACGGGAAATCGGGGCCCATCCCGAGGATGCGTGGCATCACGTCGGTCATGAGCAGCGCATACGTCATGGCGATGAGCCCGACGAGCGAGCCGACCGACAGGTCGATGTTGCGCGACACGATGACGAGGACCATCCCGGTCGCGATGATGGCGATCCCCGACGCCTGGACGGCCAGCGTGACCATGTTGGTCGGCTGGAAGAACTTGCCGCCGCTGAGGATGTTGAAGGTGAGCAGGATGAGGCCGAGCGCGAGGAGCATCCCGAACAGGCGGAGGTCGATCTCGGTCTGAGCGATCAGACCACCGATCGACCTGCGCGCCGGCGGCTGGGTCTGACCTGATACCGGTGCGGCGTCGGCCACGTTCGTCACGGCGGCCCTCCTGGCCCTGGCGATGAATCGACCTGCGCCCCCGGCGGTACCGGGGGCGCAGGTGTGATTGGCTACGTCAGCGGTCGTCGACCGTCACTTGCAGGCGGCCGGCGCCGTGGCGGCGTCAACACCCTTGCAGAGGTCGGCCTTCGAGATCTGGCCGGCGTCGACCGCGGTCTGGAGCGTGTCCGCCGTGAGCGGGGTCGGCTGCAGGATGAGCGACTTGACGGTGGTTCCGCCTGGGGTCTTGAAGTCCTGGGCGGTGAGCCCGGCCGTCGGGGCGACGGAGGCGTCGACCAGTCCGTCCGGCAGCGTGAGCCCGAGCGTCTTGGGATCGGCGCACAGCTTCAGCGCAGCCGCGCCTGCGGCCTTGCCGAGCTCGTTGGCGTTCTTGAAGACGTCGACATACTGCTTGCCCTGGGCGACATTGTTCAGGTTGGCGGGGTCGCCGTCCTGGCCGCTCAGGGGCGGGTAGCCGTAGCTCTTGCTCGTGAGGGCACCCACGACGCCGAGCGCAGTGCTGTCGTTCTCGGCCAGGATGGCATCGATCTTCGTGCCGTCGGAAACGGCCTTGTCGATGATCGCTTCCATGTTGGACTGGGCCTTCTCGGTCTTCCACGCGTCGGTGAACGTTCCATCAGGACCGTTCAGGAGCTTGATATCGCCTGAGGCGACCTTGTCCTTGAGGCCTGCCTGGTCCCAGCCCGACGGCAGGAACGTGGATGCGTTCGGGTCGCCCGGATCGCCCTTGATCAGGACGTAGTTGCCCTTCGGCACCTTCTTGATGACCGCGTCCGCCTCGGCCTTGCCGACGAGCACGTTGTCGAAGGTGATGTAGAGGATGTTCGGATCTTCGATGAGCCGGTCATAGGCGATGACGGGGATGCCGGCGTCCTGCGCCTTCTTGAGCCCCGGCAGGACGGCCTTGTTGTCCTGGGCGAGCAGGATCAGGACTTTGGCGCCCTTCGAGATGAGCGTGTCGATGTCGCTCAGCTGCTGCTCGTTGACCAGGTTGGCGTCGGCGTCGATGTAGGTCCCGCCGCCGGCTTCGACGGTCTTCTGGATGTTCGGCTTGTCGTGTGCCGCCCAGCGCGGCTGCTGGAAGTTGTTCCAGGACACGGCGACGGTGCATCCGGCGCCCCCGGCGCCGCCACTTGCTGCGGCGCTGCCTCCCGCCGCCGATGCCGGTGCGGCGCTGCCGCCACCCGTGCTCGAGCACGCTCCGAAGACGATCGCGGCGGATGCCACGAATGTCGCAACCTTGCGACTAAGCATACGTGTCTCCTTCCTCCTCAATGCGCGCGACCCCGTCGCAACGCACATGTCGCGCGTACGCTACCAGCCTCGTCGTCCGATTCCTACCTACTTTCTACCGGGTCGCTGCCCGGTCGATCGATACCTCACGCGCTCGCGAGCGCGTCAACGGTTCGCCGCCGCAACCACATCGCCGGGTCGACGAGGAGCGGCTCGAACGCGAGCTCGGCCGCCCCGATCAGCGACGCGTCCACCCCGAGCATCGCCGGGACGATCCGGACGAGCTGGCTCGCTGCCGGCAAGGCCCGAAGGTCCAGCTCGGCGCGGACGGCGGCCGTGACATATGGATGGATCCGACCGAACATACCACCGAGAAGGATGAGCTGCGGATTCAGCACGTTGACGAGACCCGCCAGCCCGACGCCAAGCCAGCGGCCGACGCTGTCGAGGGCGCCGAGCGCCGGAAGCGAACCCGCCCGAGCCTCGCGCAGAACGGCCTCTACCTCACTCCGGCCGCCG
>DATHGS010000035.1:0-2667 GCA_035490155.1 Candidatus Methylomirabilota bacterium
TGTTCTTGCCGCCGACGTTGATGCCGCGCAGGAGGACGAGGTAGCGGGTCACCGTGAGTACGAGGATGCCACGCGGCAGGATGCCACGCCTCGCAATCCGCTCCGTGATCTGCGCCCGGTTCGCGGGCACCGTCACGCCCAGAGGCAGCCGCCATGACCGAGCTGTCCATCCCTGCGCCGAGCTGGCGTGTCGCAACGATCTGACCCGCGCCCCGATTCGAGGACCGCTCGACTACGGGATCGACACCCCGGTCAGCACGACTGGCGCGTGGAGCGTGTAGTCGACCTCGTCGGACTGGTTGACGCCGGGCGGCGTGATGACGTCCATCAGCTTCGGGACCGTGTTCGGGTCCACCGTGCAATGCGGATCCACGCTGGCCGTGGCGCACACGCCGAACTGGAAGTCCAGCGGCGTCGGCTTGAACTGGCGGGCCTGGTCGTTGTCCGTGCTGAACCCGTCCTGCCCGGTCAGCACGACCGTGAAGCCCCAGCCCGGGCCGGGCTGGCCGAGCGACGCCTTGGACACGCGGACCGTGATGAATCGCGAGATCGGGTTACCGGTGATGGTTGCCGTTCCGAGGGTCGCCCCCGTCGCGTCCTCGTAGCGTTGGCCGAACCCCTGCGCCTGGATGAGCCGGCTCCAGGCGAAGCCCGCGGCGATCTGGAACCGTCGGGAGTCGTTCGCGGCGGTGGTCTTCGTCGTCGTGGCTGCCGGATCGTGCACGTAGATGTCGAGGAGTTGTGCCCCGAGCGGGCTACCGAACGTGTTCGTCAGATCGCGCGTCTTGAGCCGGAAGATGACGTCGGTGCCGGCGTCGTACACCTGGAACGCCTCGATGTCGAAGGCGCCGTCGTGGAAGGCCGTGGACGTCGGGTAGGCGTAGTTGCCCGGACCGTTGTCGTCGTGGTCGGGGTCGCTGACGTCGAGCAGCCGGGTTCCCGGCACGAAGTCGAACAGGATCGTCCGCTGGACGTGGGCGGTGCCGCCGGCGGGACTGACCGCGACGACGTTGAGCACGCTCGTCCCGCCGGTGACCGGCACATCGATGCTGAACGATCCGTCGACGCCTGCCGGCGCGGAGACGATGGTCGTCGCCGAGTTCGCGTCCGTGTTGGTCGCGGCCACGTAGACGGTGTTGCCGGCAGCGGTCGTCCCGGTCACGGTGACCGGTGACGCGGATACCGCGGAGTTGTCGAGCGGGCTCGTCACGGTCAGCGTCGTGGTCCCCTGCGTGTGGCTCACGTAGCGCGACTGCGTCACGGCCGGCAGGGCGACATTCCGCTTGGCGGCAAGGTCCGCCGTCAGGCGCACGAACGAGGCCGCGGACCAGGTCAGCGGCGAGGCCGAGCCCGCGGCGTGGCCGTTGCTGAAGCCGATCGAGGCGAGGGTCGGGTCCGTGCCGTAGGGCGAGGCCGGAACCCCCGCCGACTCCCAGTCCTGTTCCGGGATGAGTCCGACGCCCGACGCGAACTCCCGCATGCCCAGCAGCAGCGACGTCGCCCCGCCCGCGTCGCCGGTCGCGAGCGACTGTTCGGCGCGCTCCGCGGACAGCACCGGCCAGAGGTGGCCCGTACCCTGCCCGGTCGGTGCCCACGGCCGGCCGTCGCTGGCGCGATCGCCGTAACCGTCGCCGTTGTAGCGATGCCAGCCCGGGCCGCTCGGCGTCACCGACTTGATCGTCGCGTCGACGATCGCGAGCGAGCGCGCCACGTCCGGATCGCCGGGGGGCAGCTCGCCGAGGCGTACGAGCTCGAGGAAGCCGGCATCGATCACCCGCCGCTGATCAAGCGTCGGACCGCCGTTGCCGACGTTGTAGCTGATCGCCGCATTCGGGTCGCCGGTCTTGGACAGCCGGATGAAGTACGGGTCCGCCGACAGCGGCCCGTCGGTCGTCACGGTCCACGTCTTGATCGAGCGCTGCATGTCGTCGGCCACGCCGAGCCAGACCGCCGCTGAGGCCGGATCGCCGTTCGACCGGGCGAGGTCGGCCGCCGCCACGAGGCCGGCGATCTCCGCCGCGATCGTCGACGGCGAGTAGCCGCTCTGCTCCTCCCAGCGCTCGGCGCCGGTCGCCGGGCCGTGGGCGGCGAGGTAGTTCGCCGCAGGCTTGACGTGGTCCGCGTAGAGCGTCGCGTCGGTCAGCCCGAGCTGGTCGGCCATGAGGATCGGGTAGGCCACCTCGTCCAGCTGCGTCCCGAACGAATCGGGCGCCAGCTTGCCGTTGACGAGGCTGTTGCGCGGCATCGAGCCGTCCGCCAGCTGCTGCCGCTCGAACAGGAACAGGGTGGCGTCGCGCGCGGTCGCGAGGTCCCCGTCGGCCAGCAGCCCGGTCCACGCCTCGTACAGGTCGCGCGCAAAGACCTCGCGATACGACCCGAAGTACGTGTTGGCCGGGTCGCCGGCCGACACCGCTTGGCCCCATGGCGACGACATTCCAGCGACGATGGCGCCCGGGAACGTCTTGTCCTCCGACGCCTTGAGCACGTTCGCGCTCAGGAAGTACGCGGCGTCGAGCTGCTTCCGCTGCGTCACCGTGACGCCGGGCAGCTTCTCGGTCCGCGGCCGAGTGAGCGTGGCGTCATAGGCCGACCAGCCCGCCTGGTAGGCCGTCAGCGCGCCGTCGAACCCGGCGGCGAGCGAGCCTGCGGCGGCACCGACCGCGGCCG
>DATHGS010000036.1:0-8598 GCA_035490155.1 Candidatus Methylomirabilota bacterium
CGCTCTCTACGCCGTCGGTTACGACGGCGCGATATCTATCGAGCACGAGGACCGCGTGTTCGAGGGCGATGTCGACCTGGTTAAACGAGGTTTCCTGCTCGCGCGCGACGTGCTGAAGCCCTATGTCGTCTGAGCAATGACCACCATCCCCGCGGGCATGACCGAACACGACGTCGCCAAGACGATCGATCACTCGCTCCTGCGGCCGGAGCTCGACGACGACTTCATCGAGGACGGCTGCCGGCTCGCCGCCGAGTACGACGTCGCCTCGGTCTGCGTCCGGCCGGCCGACGTCAGACGCGCGGCGGCGATCCTGGCCGGGACCGACGTCGCCGTCGGGACGGTGATCGGCTTCCCGCACGGCAGCCACCGGACCGAGACGAAGGTCTTCGAGGCCCGCCAGGCCCTCGCCGACGGAGCGACAGAGCTCGACATGGTCATCCAGATCGGCGCCTTGAAATCGGGCCGGGACGCCGAGGTCCTCGCCGATATCGCCGCCGTGGTCGAGGTCGCCCACGCCGCCGGCGCGATCGTCAAGGTGATCTTCGAGAACGCTTACCTGACCGACGAGGAGAAGGTCCGCGCCTGCCACCTGTCGGAGGCGGCCGGGGCCGACTTCGTCAAGACGTCGACCGGGTTCGCCCCGAGCGGCGCGACGCACGAGGACCTGGCCCTGATGCGCCGATCCGTGTCACCGCACATCCAGGTCAAGGCGGCCGGCGGCGTCCGGACGCTGGACGCACTCCTCGAGGTGATGGCCCTCGGCGTCACTCGCGTCGGGGCGACGGCGACGAAGACGATCCTCGACGACTTCCGGGCACGGCAGGCGGGGGCGTCCCCCAGCGCCCCGTCAGCCCCCACCATCGCCGCCGGCACAATCGAGACCGGGTACTGATGGCGGCCCGTCGATGAGCCAGACGGCCGCCCCCGCCCTGCCGTGGGTGACCGCGGCCGCGGCACTGCTCCGGCAGGTCGCCCGGACGCAGACGGCCGCGATTGAGACCGCCAGCCAGTGGTCGGCCGAGGCGATCGCCGCCGACGGCCTCGTCCATCTCTTCGGGACGGGCCATTCGCGGATCCCGGTCGAGGAGATGTTCCCGCGCTACGGCTCGTACCCGGGCTTCAACCCGATCGTCGAGCTGTCGATGACGTTCCACTCCCAGGTCGTCGGAGCGAACGGGCAGAGCCAGGCGATGTTCATTGAGCGGACGCCGGGTCTCGCCGAAGTAATCCTGTCGAACTTCACGTTCGGCCCGAAGGACGTCATGATGGTGTTCTCGGCCGGCGGAACGACCGCGGTCCCGGTCGAGGTGGCGCGCGGGTCCCGCCGTCGCGGCCTGCGCGTCATCGCGGTGACGTCCGTCCAGCAATCGATGTCGGCCGCGATCGATCCGGTCGTCGGCACCCGGCTTCTCGACGAAGCCGATCTCGTGATCGACCTCTGCACGCCACCCGCCGACGCGTTGATCGACATCCCCGGCCTCGACACCCCGGTCGGGCCGGGCTCGACGGTCACCGCAGTCGCCATCGTCAATTCGATCAAGGTCCGCACCGCCGAGCTGCTCACCGAGCGCGGAGCGATGCCGCCGGTCCTCACCCGGGCGTCGGTCGTGGGCGCCGACCGCTCGCGGAATCTCTTCGAGGAGGCCTACCGAGAGCACGCGCGGCGGATCGCCCGCGCCATCACCAGGGAGGAGTGATGGTCCCCGGGATCACGCGCAGGAGGTGCGGCCGATAAGTCGCGGGATCGGTCCCCATCGTCACGAGGGGATGTTTCGTTTCGGCGGCGCGACCAGATCGGCGCGTCGATCGCATTGATGGAGGAGAACGAATGATCAAGGCATCGAATCGCAGCCGACCGCTCGTCGGTCTGGCGGCGATCGCGGTCGTCCTGGCCGCGTGCAGCACGACGGGCGCTCCAGGCGCCGCGGGGGCGAAGGCGCCGTACTCGATCGGGTACTCCAACGGCGGCGGCGTCGGCAACGGCTTCCGCGAGGAGCAGGTCTGCACCGCCAAGGCCGAGGGCACCGCGCTCGGCAAGGACAAGATCTCCGGGATCACAGTCATCCACCGCAACACGGACGCGGCCGGACAGCTGTCCGACCTGCGCACGCTGATCTCGCAGAACGTCAACGCGATCGTGTTCAACCCGAACGACCCCGATGCGCTCAACCCGGCGCTTGCCGAGGCAAAGGCCAAGGGGATCGTGACCGTCTCGGTCGACGCCTACGTCACCGACCCGAACACGTGGAATCTCTACAACAACCAGATCAAGTACGCCGAGCTCGGCGCCGAGTGGCTGTTCAAGCAGATGGGCGGAACCGGCACCGTCTGGTACACCCGCGGCCTCGCCGGCCATCCGGCCGACTCCGATCGCGACATCGGCTTCAACAACATGCTGAAGAAGTACCCGAACATCAAGGTCGCCAACCCGGGCGGCACCTTCACCGGCTGGGATCCGGCCACGGCCACCCAGATCACCAACGACTTCATCGCCAGCGGCGGCTATGACAAGGTCCAGGGCATCTGGGCGTCCGGCATGGGCACGCAGATCGACGACGCCATCAAGGCCGCCAACAAGAAGTTCGTGCCGATCGCGGACGCGGACATCGGAGCACTCGTGAAGCAGCTCCTCGATCCCACCGGCTACCCGGGCCTCGTTGGCGCCGCGGTGACCAACACCGCGTCGGTCGGCGGCGCCGGCGTGAACATGGCCTACAAACTGCTATCCGGTGCGACCGTCACGGCGAGTGCCGGCGCCGGCCGTCCGAACACCGTCCTGCTCGACCCACAGATCCTCGACAACACGAGCGATCAGGGCAAGGCCGACCTCCAGAAGTGGATCGCCGTCCCGGGGATGGACCCGCTCTGGCCGCTCAGCCTGTCGATCCCGAACTGGACCGACTACGACCCGAACGGCGTCCCGGCTTCCTGCAAGGGCGCATAGGTCAATCTTCGTCAAGTGGGGACGCCGGCCGAGCCGGCGTCCCCATCGTTACCCTCCAACCAGGGACCGATGACTTCCACGACCACCGACCTGCTGCTCGAGGCGACGGACGTCTCCAAGACCTATGGCGCCGTGGTCGCCCTCGACCACGCGTCGCTGTCGGTTCGGCCGGGCGAAGTCCACGCACTCATGGGCGCCAACGGCGCCGGCAAGAGCACGTTCGTCAAGATCCTGACGGGCGCGGTCACCCCCGATACCGGCCGGATCGTCGTGCATGGCCAGGAGCGCTCCTCGCACTCGCCGGCCGAGGCACGCCGGAACGGGATCGTTTCCGTCTACCAGGAACCTGCCGTCATTCCCGATCTGGACATTCGCGACAACCTTCGGCTGACCCAGACGCCGCTCGAGCCCTTCCGCCGCTGGCTCAGCGAGCTCGGGCTCGAGAAGCTGAACCTGTCGACCCTCGCCCGCCGGCTGCCCCTCGCGTCGCTCCGGATCGTCGACCTGGCCCGCGCCCTGGCGATCGAGCCCGACGTCCTGCTACTCGACGAGATCACGGCCGCTCTGCCGGCCAACCTGAGCGAACGTGTGCTCCAGGTCGTCCAGCGCCAGGGCACGGATCGATCGGTCATCTTCATCTCACACCGCCTGATCGAGGTCGCCGCCGTCTGCAATCGCGCCACCGTCCTGCGCAACGGCGAGACGGTCGGCGTGCTCGACATCACCGCGGGCTCGGAAGACAGGATGGTCGAGCTCATGCTCGGCGAGGTCGTGGCGGGGCTCGGCCAGCGCGAGCAATCGGCGGCGACGCCCGTCCAAGGGAGCCGGCAGGCCGCGCGCGTCGAGGCCCGTCAGCTTAGCGACGATCGGCGGCTGCGGGACGCGACCTTCGACCTCTACCCGGGCGAAGTCCTCGGCGTCGTCGCGCTCGAAGGCCAGGGGCAGGACGAGCTGTTCGACATCCTGGCGGGCGCTGAACGGCCGGCAAGCGGCTCGCTGCTGGTGGACGGCAAGCCCGTTTCGTTCCGCCACCCGGCGGACGCGATCCGCATCGGCATGGTCTATGTCGCGGCCGACCGGGCCGAGGCGCTCCTGATGCAGCGCTCCGTGCGCGAGAACATCTCGCTTCCGTTCTCGGCGCGCGTCTCGACCTGGGGCTGGATCAACCGGGGCCGCGAGGGACGCAAGGTCGACAAGGCCGTCGAGACCCTCCAGATCGACGCTCGCGCGGGCGCGGAGGTTCGGCGCCTGTCGGGCGGCAACCAGCAGAAGGTCACCATCGCTCGCTGGGTGGCGAGTGGCGTCAAGACGATGCTGTGCTTCGATCCCACGCGCGGGATCGACATCCGGACCAAGAACCAGATCTACGTGCTGCTGCGCGAGCTGGCCGCTACGGGCGCAGCGATCCTGCTCTACACCTCGGAGCTGAAGGAGATCCAGCTCGCCTGCGACCGGGTGATCGTGATCTTCGGCGGTCGGGTGGTCGCCGAAATGCCGGCCGCCGGCGCCGACGAGGCGGCCCTCCTGCGCGCGGCCCACAACCTCAAGCAGGGCGCCGAGCTGCCGGAGGAGGTCGTGGCCGCGACGTCCGTCGAGATGGCGGCTGTCCAGGCCGCCATCGATCAGGCGTCGGGGTCGGCGTCGAGGCGGGCATGAGCGCGACGGCCGCGAGCATGGATCAACCGCGTCCGGGTCCGATGGACACGGTCAGGACGTTCGGGCGCAACAACGCGTGGACGCTTGGCCTGCTCGGGTTTCTCGCGGTGCTGCTCGTCTTCACGAAGGTCGTGAACCCCTTCTACAGCCTCGGCAGCCTGTCGAGCACGGCGACCTCGGTGCTGCCGCTGGCCCTGGCGGCCGTGGCGCAGGCGATCATCGTCATCTCCGGCGGCATCGACCTGTCGATCAGCGCGCAGATGGCCCTCACCAGCTGCGTCGCCGCGACGATGATGAAGGACAACCCGGGCGATGGAACAGCCGTGGCGATCGTCATCGGCGTGCTCCTCCTCGGGATGCTGCTGGGGGCGGTGAACGGCGCGCTCGTAGTGCTCACGAAAGTGCCCGACATCGTGGTCACGCTCGCGACGTCCTTCGTGTGGGCCGGCGCTGCGCTGCTCGTTCGGCCGGCGCCGGGTGGCAGCGCCGCCCAGTGGCTCAAGGATCTGGTCGTCGGCCCGGCGGGCATCGACCTGCTACCCAAGGCCGCCGTCCTGCTGGTCGTCATCGTCGCGGTGGTCTGGATCCCGCTCTCGCGATCGCGCCTCGGGCTGTCGCTCTATGCGATCGGAAGCGATCCGCTGGCGGCATTCCGGAGCGGCGTGCCGGTCAGCCGGACGAAGTTCCTCTCCTATGTCATCACCGGCCTGGTCGCTGCCTTCGCCGGGCTGTCGCTGACGGCCAGCACCGGGATCGGGAGCCCGGTCCCGGAGCCCACGTACGTGCTGATCAGCATCGGCGCGGTGGTGCTCGGCGGGGTCAGCCTGGCGGGAGGCATCGGTGGCGTGTTCGGCCCGCTGGTCGCCGTGGTCGTGCTCCAGCTGATCCGCGACGACATGACATTCATGCGGGTGAATCCCAACTACGGCCTGGTCGCCCAGGGCTTCATCCTGATTGGGGTGCTGATGGCCGGCAGCTTCATTCAGATGCGGAGGACCCGGGCGTGACCGCGGCCGCCGATACCTCGGGAGACCGCGCCTGGTTGCGGCCGGCGGCATGGCGCAACCTGCTGCGCGACTACCCGCTCATCCCGCTGACCGTCCTGCTGGTCCTGCTGGTCATGACTGTCGAGCTGGCGCGACCGGGCACGGTCAGCCCGAACTGGGCGGCGTTCACGGTCCGGCAGGCGGCCATCCTGGCGATCCTGGCGGCCTGCCAGACGCTGACGATGCTCACCGGCGGGATCGACCTGTCCATCGGCTACATCGCCTCGATGGCCGGGTTCGTCACCGCAACGTTCGTCCACCAACCGGGCGGCTGGGCCTTCGGGGTCGTCGTCGCCCTCGCCGCCTCGGCCCTGGCCGGCCTGGTCAGCGGGGTCGGCATCGGCATCTTCCGCGTCCACCCGCTGATCATGACGCTGGGAATGGGCTTGATCGTGTTCGGCTTCTCCAACGTCTGGCAGCTCCAGAGCGTGCAGACCGGAGCGGGCGTGCCGGCCGAGCTCCGCACACTCGGCACCGGTCTGACCGCCGATGTGATCCCGAACGACCTGGCCGTGTTCGTGCCGGTTGCGGTGGCGCTTATCCTGCTCCTGAGGCGAACCGGCTACGGCCGGATGCTCTATGCGATCGGCGACAACCCGGTGGCAGCCCGCCTGTCCGGCGTCCGCTCGTGGCAGGTGCTGGTCGTGCTGTACGTGCTCTCGGCCCTGTTGGCCGCCGTCGCCGGGCTGCTCCAGTCAGGACTCTCGAACACGGCCAGCGTCACGCTCGTCACGCCGTATCTGCTGCCGTCGGTGGCTGCCGCGGTCATCGGTGGGACATCCATCCTGGGCGGCCGCGGCGGCTATTCGGGCACGATCGTCGGGGCCCTGATCCTGACCGTGCTGGCCGGCTTCCTGAGCATCATCCTGCCCGAACCGTGGCGGCAGATCGTCTTCGGCTCGATCGTGGTGCTCGTCGCAGCCGCCTACACGCGAGCGACGGCTGCGGGCTGAGTGGGTTGAGGCCGGACAGCCGATGAGTGGGGAGCTGGCAACCCGCCACCTCGGGCTGGACCTGGGGGCGACGAACCTCAAGTGGGCCATCGTCGAGCACGCGGACGGAACCTGGACGACCCTCGCGCACCACCAGGTGCCGACGCGCATTCCCGTCGAGCATGCCGACGTCCCCGCGGCCGTCGTGGCGCAGCTCGCGGAGGTTGGCGCGGCCGCGATCGCCGCCTGGCCGGGGGTGACGACCGTCGGGATAGGCGTCCCGGGGCTGTACGACCCGGTCGGGGGCACGACCCGATTCCTCGTCAACGTCCCGGGCCCATGGGCCGGGCGGGCCGTCGCGGGTCCGGTCGGTGCGGGCCTCGGGCTGCCGGCCTTCCTCATCAACGACGCGCGGGCGTTCGGGCTGGCCGAGATCCGCCTCGGCGCCGGGCGCGGGGCATCGTCGATGATCGGGCTGACGCTCGGAACCGGGGTCGGCGGCGTGCTCGTGCTCGACGGGCGGGTCTATCTCGGACACGACGGCACGGCCGGCGAGATCGGCCACCAGACGATCGAGCCCGACGGGCCATGGTGCGGCTGCGGCAACCGCGGCTGTCTCGAGTCGTTCGCGCGTGCGGACCAGATCGCCGCTGCGTGTGGGACGGCGACCGCCGAGGAGGCCGTCGTCCGAGCGCGGGCCGGTGATGCCCGGGCGACGGACGGGCTGACCCAGGTCGGGCGCTATTTGGGGATCGGGATCGCGAACATGGTGACCGTGATCACGCCCGATCGGGTCGTGCTTGGCGGGGGCGTCGCGGCCGCCGTCGATCTCCTCATCGCGCCGATCCGCGACGAGCTGCGGCGACGGGTCAAGACGACGTCTCTCGACGAGGTCGAGATCGTGTCGGCCGAGCTCGGGACCTGGGCCGGCGCGATCGGGGCGGCGGTCCATGGGGCGGAGCAGGCGGAGGGCGCCCGCGCCGCGGCGGCTGCTGAGGCGCCGGGCGGAGTCACGGGCGGCGGCCGGGCATGACCGACGGCACGTACCAGCCACAGTACCGCCAGATCGAGCAGTCGCTGCGCGAGCGGATCGCATCGCTCCGGCCCGGCGAGCGGCTCCCGTCCGACGCCGACCTGTGCGCCGAGTTCGGGGTCAGCCGGATGACCGCGCGGAACGCGATGGAGCAGCTCGCGGCCGATGGGCTGATCATCCGCGAGCCTGGTCGCGGCAGCTTCGTTGCCGAGCGTCCGGCGCACCGTCGTGCCAACCGGCTCATGACGTTCACCCAGGAGATGCGGCGGGCCGGCCGCATCCCGAGCTCGCGCGTCCTGACCCAGGCGATCCGCCCGTCGTCGACGGCTGAGGCCGTGAACCTCGGCATCCCGGCTCGACAACCCGTCGTTCACCTCCGCCGGCTGCGGCTGGCCGACGGCGAGCCGATCGCTCTCGAGACAACGGTCCTGATCGGCGCCTGCGCCGACGCGGTGATGACCGCCGATCTGACCCAGGGGTCCCTGCACGAGACGCTCGGCCGGGCCGGCTTCGTGCTGTCGCGCGGCACCGGGACGATCGCCGCGGCCGCAGCCGGCGCGGAGGAGGCCCGCCTGCTCGGGATCCGGACCGGCGATCCGCTGCTCGTCGAGCGGCGGGTGATCCGTGACGCGCACGGTCGGCGGACCGAGTCGACCGAGTCGGTCTACCCGGCGGACCGCTACGCGCTCGATGTCACCTTCGACGTCGAGACCTGGGGCGGCGCGACTCGCCCGCAGATCGACGCGTGACGACCGCCCGGGTCATCGTCGAGGGCCGGCTCGTCCTCGACGACCGGATCGTCGCCGGGAGGCTCGCGGTCGAGGACGGGCTGATCGCCGCGGTCGAGCCGGACGAGGCCGGCGAATCGGGACCACGTTCGCCAGGCGGAGCCTTCATCGCCCCGGGCTTCGTCGACGTCCACGTCCACGGCGGCGGCGGCCACGACGCGATGGGCGGCGGCGCGGCGCTCGACGGGATGGCGCG
>DATHGS010000037.1:0-6748 GCA_035490155.1 Candidatus Methylomirabilota bacterium
GAAGACGGCGCCGGCCTTGTTGACATCGGTCAGCTCGAACCGTTCGACGATCTCGTCGAGTGAGAGGACCTCGTCCTCCGAGCCGGTCGACCAGCCGAGCAGGGCCAGGTAGTTGACGAGCGCCTCTCGAATGAAGCCTTCGGCCCGGTAGTCGTCGATCGCCGTCTGGCTCTTTCGCTTGCTCATCTTCGAACGATCGGGGTTGAGGATGAGCGGCAGGTGAGCGAACTGCGGCGGCTCGTGGCCGAGGGCACGGAATAGAAGCACGTGCTTGGGCGTGTTCGAGAGGTGATCCTCACCGCGGATGACGTGCGTGATCTCCATCTCGGCGTCGTCGACCACGACGGTGAAGTGGTAGAGCGGCGTTCCGTCGGCTCGGACGATGACGAAATCGCCACCGATGTTGGCCACGTCGATCTCGACCCGGCCGCGGACGATGTCGTCGATGACGACGATCCCCTCCCCGACCCGGAAGCGGAGCGCGGGCCGCCGCCCGTCCGCCTCGAAGGCCGCCCGCTGCTCCAGGGTGAGGTTGGCGCACCTGCCGCTGTAGCGGGGCGGGAGCTTGAGTGCCTCGAGGCGCTTTCGTTCGGCGTCGAGCTCCTCCGGCGTGCAGTAGCAGGGGTAGGCCTTGTCCTCGGCAAGGAGCCCCTCGGCGGCCGCGGCGTAGAGCGGAAGGCGCTGCATCTGACGGTAGGGTGCATGCGGTCCGCGGGAGCTCTCGCCGGCGACCTCGGGACCCTCGTCCCAGCGCAGGCCGAGCCAGTGGAGCCCCTCGAGGATGTCGTTCTCATACGCGATGGACGAACGGGCGACGTCGGTGTCCTCGAGCCGGAGGATGAACGTCCCGCCGGTGTGCCGAGCGTGGAGGTAGTTGAAGAGGGCGGTCCGGGCGGTCCCGATGTGGAGGGGGCCCGTCGGGCTCGGCGCGATGCGGACGCGATCGGTGGTCATCGGGTCATTGTACGAGCGGGTGCGTGGGTGCCTGCTGCACTTCCGCCCGTGCTACCCGTCTCACGGCGCCGACCCGGGCGATTCTCGTGGCACGTGCACATGCGACGAGGTGAGCATGTTCCTGGGTCGAAATTGCACCCGATTCTCGTGGCGCGTGCACACAGCGCAAGAAACGACCGCTCGCGATGGGCTCACCCGGAAAACACGTCCGATGTGAACGTGGGGCGAAAATCCCGCGGGCGGGCCGTCCGTCCGCCGCTCAGGCGCCACTCCGCCGCTCAGGCGCGGGCGGCCTCCGGGACCCGATGGAACAGGCCCGGATCCGCCTCACCTTCCAGGACGCGAACGAGCGCCGCCGGGCGGAGCCCGAGCGTCGCTCGACCGCGCGGGCCCTCCAGCGTCAGTGAATCGAGCGACTCGGAGCGGGCGAGGACCGTGACGTGGGCGCCGGGTGTCAGTGCCCGCGCCTCCAGGTAGGAGAGGAGGCCTGCGTCCTCTTCGGCCTCCTCGGTGATCCGATAGATCGTGGCCCGCTGGCCCGCCTCGGTCTCGCTCAGCGGCGTGCCGGCCGGCCGCCGGCGGGCCGTTTCGGCGTCGATCGGGTTGCCATGTGGGCACGTCTCCGGATGGCCAAGCATCTCGTCGAGCCGAGCCTCGACCCGCGGCGAGATTGCGCCCTGGAGCCGAGCTGCCTCCTCGTCGGACTCGGCCCAGCCGAGGCCGACCACGGCGGTCAGCAGCCACTCGAGCAGCGCATGGCGGCGGAAGATCGCGTCTGCCGCCGCCCGACCGGGCCCGGTTAGCACGAGGTCGCGGCCGTCAGTCTGCTCGACAAGCCCATCTGCGCCGAGACGTCGGAACATCTCGCTGGCGGCCTGGTTCGTGACACCGACCCGCCGCGCGACCTGCGCCGCCTTCACATGCGAGCCGTCGCCGGCCATGACCCGCAGGGTGAGCAGGTATTCCTGGGCGGCAATGGACAGGTCGTGGGC
Organism: Candidatus Methylomirabilota bacterium; assembly: GCA_035490155.1. Classification (GTDB taxonomy): domain Bacteria; phylum Chloroflexota; class Limnocylindria; order Limnocylindrales; family CSP1-4; genus CF-46. The sequence continues at coordinate 1,947 of DATHGS010000037.1, forward strand.
GTCGTGACGGCGAGACATCGTCGTCATGGTAGCGGGGCGATTCCCCTTCGCCGGACCAGCGCCACGAACACGCCCGCGGCATAGGCGAGGACGAGCACGACGCCGAGGATCGTCGCGCTGGCCGCCGGCTCGTGCGAGCCGCCGCTGGCGCTGAGGATGACGGCCGTCGGGACCGCTGCGGCGAGGGCGACCAATGAGCCGACAGCCGACAGCGCGGCGACCGACGGAAGAATGAGCAGGATCGCGATGATGACGAGCTGGGCCAGCCATGTCCCGACACCGAACGGGTCCACACAGTTGGCCGCGAATCGCCCGCAGCCGGTCAGCTCGCCAGTCACTGTCGTCAGGGCGAGGCCGATCGCCGGCCAGCCGATGAGCGCGAGACCCACCCGAGCCATGAAGCCGCGCGGCGTGCCGGCGAGGCTCGTCGCCACGTGGGCCGCCGCCGCGAACGGGTCGAGACCGTCCGACTCAGCCGATGAGCCGGCCGACGGCGCGGCATGGTCCCAGGCCGCGGACGCGGCATCCCACGCTGGGGTCGAACCGGCCGAGCGTGTCCCGCGCCCCTCAGAGCGTCGGCGGCCGACTGCCGGACGGCCCGCTGCTCCCCGCGCGGCGGACTCCTCGTCGGCCGAGGGCCCATCCGCTCCGGAGGGGCCGCCAATCGGCGGCTCGACAGGCTCGCCAAGGTCGTCGTCCCACGGCTCATCGGGGCGCTGCCCCGCTCCGCCGACACCGGTTCCGGCCGTCCGCCGCCGCGCCCGCCGCTGGTACTCCGGCCCGTGCTTGCGTGGATCGGCGTACTCCTTCGGGTTGAGGGTCCAGTACGTCCCACTCGACGCGCCATACCACGTCCCGCCCGACCATTCGGGTTCGAACGGCTCGTCAGCGGCTGCGTCGTAGCTCGTCGAGCCGAGGGTCGCCTTGTTCGGCGCCCGCTTGCGGCCGTCCGGTCGCGGTCGGTCGCCAGCGGGTCGCTGCGACGAGCCGACGCCGTCGCCGCCGCGACCGGTCGACCCACCGGGCGTCCCGGTCGAACCCTTCGTACTGGGGCCGCCGCTGGAACCCTTTGCGGTGGGACCGCCGGCACTCGCAGGACGCCCTGCCCGACCAGGCCGAGCGGACGTGTCGCGGGTCGTGCGGGCCCGATCCGGATCGGCCCTCCATGGATCACGGGGCACCGGTCGCGTCGCCGCGGCCCGCCCGCCGACCCGCCGTATCGAGGGCCCGCCCGCCAGCGTCTCGTAGGCCGCCTGAATCGCCAGAAAACGGGGCAGTGCCTTCTCTCCGGCCGAATCCGGATGATTCTCCTTGACGAGGCGACGGTAGGCCCGGCGGACCTCATCGGCCGTGGCCCCGCGGGCGAGGCCCAGGACGCGGTAGGGATCGGGCTCGATGCTCATGTGCGCCAAGTGTCGCCCACTCCGTCGAGAACCGCCGCGGCAACTGTCAGGAGCCGAGAAGTTCTCCGAGCGGTGCGAGATCAAAGTGCGCGACCGCTTCAGCGCCGAGGCGCCCGTGCGGATCCATCGATGCGGGTCGGTGATAGCGGGCGAGGACCCGGAGCGCCTGGCCGTCGAGAACCCCGGCCTGGACGAGTGCCTCGACGCTCGCCGCCCAGGTCCCCCGGTCGTAGCCGTCGCCGTCCTCGATCTTGATGGCCATCCCCGTCGCCGCCGTCTGCGTCCCGCTGCTGCGTGGCCCCGGCAGGATCGCCACGCCGCGCAGCGCCTCCATGCCACTCTTGCTGACGATCCGTTCCGGGAGCGCCTTCATCAACGACGTGTCGAGGCGGTCGCGCGTCCCGCCGATCATCTCGGGATTTGCCAGCATCGCGTCGCGGACGATCGTCAGGGCCGGCGCGAGCGACGAGCGCGAGTCCTTGGCGCGGACCGAAGCGGGGTCGGCCAGCAGGGCGTAGGCCCGGGCGACCTCCCGGAGCGGGAAGGCGTAGGTCAGGAGCCCGCAGCCGTCGATCGCGGTCGTCATCCGGTCGGGGCGGACGTCGAACGCCCGCGCGACCGCGTCCCGGTAGGCGACCTGGGCCGGATGGTCCTCGGTCCAATAGGCGGTCGGGTCCCAGCCCTTCAGCCTCGAGAGGAGGATCAGGACCGAATGCTGGCCGGAGCACATGTGGCGGATCGGGCCCGGTTTCTCGCCATCGCGGGCGAGGCGGGCCGCGGTCAGCGGATCGAGCGGCATGCCCTCGATGCCCGTCGCGATCATTGACTGGGTCGCACCGGCTCGGCGATACATCGCCTGGATGGTGCGAACGTGGAGGTCCTCGCCCGAGTGGCTGCTGGCCATGACCGCGATCTCGGGCGGCTCGAGGTCGAAGGCATCGATCCCTCCGGCCTCGATCAGGGCGACGACACCGAACGGCTTGACGCAGCTCCGGAGGGTGACGAGTCGATCCGGGTCGCCGAGACCTCGCACGAGCCGGCCATCGACGTCGACCTCGACGATGTCGCCGCGGTGGACGCTCTCCTCGATGCCGTTGCGAAGCTGGCGGACGAGGATCGGCGGAACGATCCGGGATCGGGCGGGCGGCCGACGCGTCGACGAGCGCGACGCTGCCTGCCGGGTTGCATCCGGTTGGGCGCCGTTGGCGGAGACGTCGGGTGCTGTCACGACTCCGCGAGGATAACGCGCCCACGCGCCCTGAGGGCGAGTGGTCCGGGAAATCGGTCGAGTTTCGTCCGCAATCGGGCCGGGACGGCCAAGAGCTTTGTTACGATGGCGCAGACCGACCGACGCCCGGGCCCACCCTCGACGGACCGGCCATGCCGTCGACGGAACTTCTCGGAGGATCGCGTTGTCCCTGCCGTCGACCCTGCATGTCTCGCAGCATCCGGCCATCCTCCACAAGCTGGCTGTCCTGCGCGACGAGGCGACCGAGCCGAAGAAGTTCCGGGAGGTCGTCCGCGAGCTGTCGTGGCTGCTCGGCTACGAAGCGCTGGCCGACGCGCACGTCCGGCCACGGAAGATCCGGACGCCGATGGAGGAGATGGAGGCCGCCGAACTGGCGGATCGGATCGGGCTCGTCCCGATCCTGCGGGCCGGGCTCGGGATGGTCGACGCGATGCTCGAGCTCATGCCGACGGCCGAGGTCTGGCATCTCGGGTTGTTCCGGGACGAGCGGACCCTCCGGCCGGTCGAGTACTACAACAAGCTGCCGGACTCGGCGACGGTCGACCTGTGCCTCATCCTCGATCCGATGCTCGCGACCGGGGGGTCGGCGACCGCGGCGATCGAAGTGCTCAAGCGCTGGGGTGCGGTCCGCATCAAGCTGGTCAACCTGATCGCCGCGCCCGAAGGCGTGGAGGCGGTCACCACCGCGCACCCCGACGTCGAGATCTACTGCGCCTCGCTCGATCGGGAGCTCAACGACAAGGGCTACATCATGCCCGGCCTCGGCGATGCCGGCGATCGCCAGTTCGGGACCGGCAAGTCAAAGTAGCCGACTGACTCTGGGTGGGGCCAACACGCGCAGGCCAAGGCCCGGCTGATCACCGCGCGACACCATGTCGTCGTGTGTTCTCCGTGGTAAGTCGGCGAGCCGCGATGAGTTCTGCGGTGTCCGGCGGTCGTATTGTCGAACCCGTTACCGAGGAGGACTCCTGATGCGCAGCGTGACCTATTCGATGAGCGCCTCGCTTGACGGCTACATCGTCGGGCCGGACGGCCGCTTCGACTGGACCGTGCCCGACCCGGAGGTCTTTCGCTTCTGGATCGACGAGATCCGAGAGGTCGGCGTCCACCTGATGGGACGACGGCTGTACGAGACGATGCTGTACTGGGAGACCGCCGACCAGGATCAATCGCTCGACGACGCAGAGATCGAGTGGGCCGCACTGTGGAAGCCGCTCCCGAAGGTGGTCTTCTCCACCACGCTGTCGGCCGCGCAGGGCAATGCCCGCCTGGCCTCCGGCGGCCTCGCGGAGGAGATCGAGCGGTTGCGAGCCGAGCCGGGGGACGGCGATATCGCGATCGGCGGCGCGACGCTCGCCGCCGAGGCGGCCGCGTTGGGCCTGATCGACGAGTACCGGGTCATGGTCTACCCGGTGCTGGTTGGCGGCGGCATTCCGTACTTTGCGCAGCGCGAGCGCCGGGTGGATCTCGAACTCGTCGAGACCCGCACCTTCAGCTCGAGCGTCGTCTACCTCCGCTACCGCGTGGTGAGATAGCCGGCTGTCGGCCGGTGTTTGACAGCGGCACACGACGCGAGATGATTGTCGCGAAAGGTCGTCTCCACATGACGACGCGCACGCAGCCCGCCGACCGGCGGCTCTGGCTCATCTCCCTCGCGCTGATCGTAGCGATCGTGGCGGTCGGCTACATCCTGTCCGGGCCAGGACACGCCGGCTCCCCGATCATCGTGCGTCTCTCCGCGGCGGCCATCGTCACCGTCTGTGCCGCCGTCACCAAGATGGTCGCTGGAACGCGAGCGGCCGCCGTGACGGCTGTGGTTGGGGTCCTGATCTGGGTCGTCCTGGCGAGCCAGGTGGCATAGGCGCTCGGGTCCGGCTCGACTGGAACCCGACCGGCCAGGCGCCCGCGGCCCGAGGGCCCTGTCAAGAACGTCGCCCGCCGGCGTCGCCCCCAGGTGGCGGCCCGAGCCCTCGGCGGCGGGCGACGGTCGGGACTTCGAGCCACCCCTCCGCGACGGCTCTCGCCGACAGCTCCGCCCGCGACTCAATGCCGAGGCGCTCGAACACGCGCCGCAGGTGGCCCTCGACGGTCTTGGTCGCGATCGCCAGCGCCGCGCCGATCTCGTCGTTCGAGCGGCCGTCGACCACGAG
>DATHGS010000038.1:0-3105 GCA_035490155.1 Candidatus Methylomirabilota bacterium
GCAAGGAGCGCAGGCGGCAACGCCCGCATGGACCGCCAATGCGGCGACCGTCAGTGGCCTGACGACCAGGCTTGTTCCTGGACCACCAGGTCACTCTCGATGGCGAAGACACAGCGGCCCTCGCGCAGCTCGAGGAGGTCGATCAGGTCGGGATCGATGTAGAGCTGATGGCAGTCCTCGCAGAGGCCACCCGGGATGCCGAAGCAGAGCCGCTCGGTCCGATCGGCCATGCGAAAGGTCGTGTCGAAGCGCGTCGTGATGAGGCGACGGTCGCAGCCGGGACAGCGCTCTCGGAGACGTGACATCGGCGGATCGGACCTCGGGTGGGGCCGATCACTCGATCGACCTCTCGAACCCGATCCTATGGGCGCGATCATTAACGCCGTCATGACCCGACGGTACTTATCTGCCCGGTACCCGACCCACGATTTTCTCCCCAACGTTTACTGGACGCGGAGAACCGTGCGCGCCTCCGACCAGTGCTTCTCGAGCGAGTAGTACTCGCGCTCCGGCGGCGTGAAGATGTGGACGACGACGTCGCCGAAATCGAGCAGGACCCAGTGCGAGATGGCCATGCCCTCGCGCCCGATCGGCCGAACCTTTTCCGCCCGCAGGCCCTCGACGATGCCGTCCGCGATCGCGTCGAGCTGACGCTCCGAGCCGCCGGAGCAGATGACGAACGCATCGGCGAGGGTCGTCAGTCCGGTCAGGTCGAGGAGGACGATGTCGGCGGCCTTCTTGTCCTCGGCCAGCTCCACGACGCGCCGGGCGATGTCGAGCGGCGGACGCTCGGACGCGGCAACAGCGGCCTTCGAGGCGCGGCTGGGCATTCCGTCCGATCGGGGTGCTCGGGGCGTCGGGTGGGCTGTTGGCTCGAGGGGTTCGGTCATGGTTTGTCCTTCCTGGCCGCTGGTTCGCGGTAGAGATGATGCTCTTCGATATAGGCCGCGACGCGCGGCGGGACGAGATGGTCGATGGGGCGACCCGCGGCGACGAGCGCGCGGATCTTCGAGGCGGAAATGTCCGGCAGCGTGCCGTGGATCACGGCAAGCCGACCGATCAGGCCAGGCAACCTGTCGGCGAGGGCAATCGGCTCGGGCAGCGGGTGGCCGGGTCGGGGGGCGACCGCGATCGTGGCCAGCTCCACGAGCCGATCGGCCGCGTGCCAGTCCGGCAGGTCGGCAAACGACTCGGCCGACAGGATGACCGTCACGTCGATCAGGCGATCGTCGCGCGCCGCCTCGTCGAGGAGAGCCGCGACGGTGTCGACGGTATAGGAGGGGCCTGATCGATCGATCTCGATGTGGCTCACCCGGGTCGCCGGCTCGCCCGCGATCGCGAGCTCGACCATCGCCAGGCGATCGGTTGCAGGACTGATCGGTCGACCGAGCTTGTGCGGCGGCCGAGCGGCCGGAACGAACAGGATCTCGTCGAGACCGAGACTGGCTCGGGCGGCTCGCGCCAGCGCAAGGTGGCCGAGATGGATCGGGTCGAATGTACCCCCCAGCATGCCGATCGAGGATCGACCCGTCCCCGCCCGCGGGCTCGAGCCGTTCGATGCCGCCTCGATGGTGCCGGCCGGCTCCACGGCAGCGTGTCGGGCGTCCGTCACGCGTCCTCCCACGGCTGCGCCTCCCACTCGAGCTCGGCCGGTCCGATCCGGACGAGGTCCCCGGGGTGGATGCCGGCCCGACGGAGCTCCTCGTCGATACCGAGCCGGGCGAGGTCCCGCTGGAATCGTTCCGCCGATTCCTCGATCTCGAAGTTCGTCTGGGCGGCAATCCGCTCGATCCGCTTGCCGATGACACGAAAGGCGTCCTCTTCGCGGCTGACCGCGAATCCGTCGGTCATCGCCTCGATCCGGTGGACGACGACGCCGGCCGGCTCGGGCGGCTGGCCGAGCTCCTCGATCGGCGGAAGCAGGGCCGCAAGCTTGTCGCGCAACGCCGGGATACCCTCGCCGCTGGTCGCCGAGGCCGCGATGACGTCCACGCGGTCGGCCGCGCGGGCCGCACGGAACGACGGCCAGGCGTCGATCGCAGCGGGCAGGTCGAGCTTGTTGAAGACGACGAGCATCGGCTTGTCGAGAAGCGCCGGGTCATGCGCGGCGAGCTCGTCGCGGATGACGCCGTGGTTCCACTCGGGATCGCGGTCGGAGCCGTCGACGACGTGGACGAGGATGCGAGTCCGCTCGACGTGGCGCAGGAAGGCATGGCCTAGGCCGGCCCCGCTGCTCGCCCCCTCGATCAGCCCCGGGACGGCGGCGATCGTGGGGCGCCGGTCGTCCTCGTCGCCGAGATCCATCACGCCTAGGTTCGGCTCGAGGGTCGTGAAGGGGTAGTCGGCGATCTTCGGGCGGGCGGCGGTCAGCGCGGCCAGGATCGTGGACTTGCCGGCGTTCGGTAGACCGACGAGGCCGATGTCGGCGATGAGCCGAAGCTCGAGACGGAGCCAGTGCTCGTCGCCGGGCTCGCCCTTCTGGGCGTGCTTGGGGGCCTGGTGGGTCGAGGTCTTGAAGTGGGTGTTGCCGAGGCCGCCCCGGCCGCCACGGGCGACGAGCGCCGTCTGGCCGGCCATCAGCAGGTCGGCGACGAGCGCGCCGGTGTCGTCGTCGTAGACCGCAGTGCCGGGCGGAACCTCGAGCTGGAGGTCTTCACCGGCAGCACCGTGCCGTCGAGCTCGCTCGCCGCGGCCGCCGGGTGTCGCCTTGAAGTGGTGCCGGAATCGAAAGTCGCGAAGCGTCGTCTGGCCGGCGTCGACCTTCAGGTAGACCGAGCCGCCCCGTCCGCCGTCGCCCCCATCGGGTCCACCACGCGGGACGTGGGCCTCGCGGCGGAACGTCGCCGCTCCGTCACCGCCCGCGCCCGCACTCACAAAGATCTTGACGCGGTCGAGAAACATCGGGTCGATTGTCGCATGGCCCGCCGCGCAGCCCGCCCGACACTCGTAAGAACTGAGGTTTCGCCGCAAGGGCGGTTCAGGCGAAGGCGCCGTCCGAGCACCGGAGCGAGCGGACTTCAAGGTCCGTGAGTGAGGAGCGCAGGCGGCAACGCACGCATGGACCGTCCATGCGGCGACTACAGATACAGCAGCGGATTTACGCGG
>DATHGS010000039.1:0-8685 GCA_035490155.1 Candidatus Methylomirabilota bacterium
GGCCGACGGGGTGGGGAAGGGGTTTCGTCGCGGGCGACCGGCGGTCTTTGCCGCCTCGCGGGCTTCGTCCCTTGCCGCCTGGCGAGCCCCAAGGGTCGCCTCGTAGCCCTGGTCTGTCGGGAGGTAGTAGCGGCGATCGGCGAGCTCGTCCGGAAGGTATTGCTGCTCGACATCGGCGCCCTCGAAGTCATGTGGGTAGCGATACCCGACACCGATGCCGTGCTGCTTCATCCCGCGATGGGCGGCGTTTCGGAGGTGGAGCGGAACCGGCAGCGAGCCGCGGCTCTCGACGTCACCGGCGGCCGCCCAGTAGGCGAGCCCCGCCCGGTTCGACTTCGGCGCTGTCGCGATGTACGTCGTCGCCTGGGCGAGGGCGTACTGCGCCTCCGGGAGGCCGATCCAGTCGAGCGCCTGGCCCGCGGCGACCGCGACCTGGAGGGCTCGCGGGTCGGCGTTCCCGACGTCCTCGCTGGCGCTGATGATCAGTCGCCGGGCGATGAACTTCGGGTCCTCGCCGGCGGCGATCATCGCTGCCAGCCAGTAGAGGGCAGCGTCCGGATCATTGCCGCGGAGGCTCTTGATGAAGGCCGACGCGGTGTCGTAATGGCCGTCGCCGGCGCGGTCGTATCCGAGGATCCGCTGCTGGGCGGCTGTCTCGATGTCCGCGAGGCGGGGAGCGACGTGACCTTCGGCGTCACGGGCATCCTCGCCCTCGGCAAGGGCGACCGCGCCTTCGAGCACGTTGAGGGCGGACCGGGCATCACCGCCGGCGAGCGAGACCAGGTGGTCGAAGGCGTCGTCGGCGAGGGCGACGCCGCCCGTCGGCCCGAATGCGCCGGCCAGGCCTCGTTCCTCGTCGGTCAGGGCTCGTCGGACGACGGTCGCCACGTCCTCGTCGGACAGCGGTTCGAGGCGCCAGACCCGCATCCGCGACAGGAGCGCGGCATTGACCTCGAAATAGGGGTTCTCCGTCGTCGCCCCGATGAGCGTGATCGTGCCGTCCTCGACGTGCGGCAGGAGGGCGTCCTGCTGGGCCTTGTTGAAGCGGTGGATCTCGTCGAGAAAGAGGACCGTCCGCTCCTGGTTCAGGGTCAGTCGCTCCTGGGCCTCGGCGATCGTCGCCCGGACCTCGACGACACCGGACATGACCGCCGACATCGTCGAGAAGTGGGCGCCGATCTCGGCCGCGAGGAGCCGGGCGAGGCTCGTCTTGCCGGTGCCCGGCGGACCCCACAGGAGGAGCGATGCCAGATGGCCGCGGGCGACGCTGCGCCGAAGCGGGCCGCGCTCGCCGACGAGATGCTCCTGGCCGACGAACTCGTCGAGGCCTCGCGGCCGCATGCGCGCGGCAAGAGGTTGCTGCTCGGGCGGCGGCTTGAACAGCGGCTCGGGACGAGCGCCGCTCAGTCGGGCAGGGGAGCGCCGGGTGGGCATGGACCGATGGTACGCGACGGCCTGCGCGTGGTAGTCGTCGGCTCCGACTTTCGCGAAACGAACACAACCGACTGAAATTTCGGGCCAGAATGATCCGTGTCATTCGCGACGCGCAGGATGTCGATCGATTGGGACCCGATCTCGTTCGCGTGACGCAAATTCTCGACCGAATCGTGGTGTCCAGGTCGATTGTGTGCGCGTGGCGAAAGTTCGGCTGGGGTCGCGCGGCCGCTGCGGGACCGCGGCGGCGTCAGATCGCGATCACGTGCGCGACGTTCACCAGGATGTCGAGAACGGCGAGGATTGCCAGCAGGCTGCCACCGACGATGACGATGCGGCGGACATCGCGTCGAACGTAGGCGTATTCCTCGGAGGCCCGCGTCGCCAGCGACGAGGACGAGTAGATCGCTCCCTCGACCGGGGCGCGACCACGACGGTCCACGCTGTTTCGGCGGCGGGCGTCCTCGGCAGCCTTTTCCTCGACCAGGATCGCCGCCTCGAGCTCGGCAGCCCGGGCCTCTTCCTCGGGCGTCACGGCGTCCGGTCGACGGGTCGGCGCAGCGGCGACTGCCGGGCGGTTCGTCGGCCGCTGGATCGGTCGTCGCTGGCCGGGTCGGCCGCCGATGCGCGATCGCTTCGCCATTGGGTTCGAGACGCCTCCGTGAACTGGGTGCCATTGGAACCCGCGGAGGATAGCATCGGCGAGTCCGGCCGGGTTTCCGCCGGCTTTCCGCCCGCACCCCACCTGCTAGTATCGGCTCGCCCAAAAACCACCGCGTTCGGCGCCTGTCGGAGAACCGTCAATCGACCTCAACGGCCTGGTCTCGCCGTCCATCGGAGTGATCGTCGTCGGTCTGACCGTCGTCGTGCTCGTGCTCCTTCTTGCCGTCCTCGTCCAGGCGCGCCGACTTCGCCGCCTGGGCCAACGCCTCGATGGGATCACCCGCAACTCGGATGGCCGGAGCCTCGAGGCGATCCTCGACGCCCACATCGACAAGGTCTATGCGGTCGCGAGCGAGCTCGACGAGCTGTCCGCCCGGTCGGCGATCCTCGAGGCGAACGGTCGACGGGCGATCCAGCGAATCGGGTTCGTCCGGTTCAACCCGTTCGAGGACACCGGCGGCAACCAGAGCTTCGCCCTGGCCATGACCGACCTGGCGGGCGACGGGTTCATCGTGAGCAGCCTGCATTCGCGGACGGGGACGCGGCTGTACGCGAAGGCCGTCGTCGCCGGCCGATCCGATGCGGCCCTTTCGGCCGAGGAGGGCGAGGCGCTCCGGCAGGCCCTCGCGACACCGGTCGGGCGTCCGACCGGCGGCTCGCCCGGCCGCCGCGACCGGGCCGGCGCGGCCGTCTGACAGGCTAGCTGTCACAGGGTCCCGACATGATGCCGGCATGGCCCCCGAGATATCATCCCCGCGAGATCCAGTGACCCGTCTGCGCTCCAGGCGCGAGCCGATCCCACTCGAGCAGATGCCTGTCTGGGATGGGTTCGTTGGCGCGGCCACAGAGCCACTCGGCGGGGACCCGCCGGCCGGGCTTGATGCGCTGCTCGGCGGCCTGAACCCGGAACAGCTCCGTGCGGTCACACACGGCGATGGGCCGCTCCTCGTCGTCGCGGGGGCCGGGACGGGCAAGACGCAGGTCATCACTCGCCGGATCGCCTGGCTCATCGCGACTCGACGCGCGAAGCCCTCGGAGATCCTAGCCCTCACCTTCACGGAGAAGGCCGCCGCGGAGATGCAGGTCCGGGTCGACCAGCTGGTCCCGTACGGCTACACGGATGCTGCGATCGGGACCTTTCATGCCTTCGGCGATCGGGTCATCCGCGAATACGCCCTCGAGCTGGGGCTGCCGACGGACGTCCGGGTGCTGACCCGGCCAGAGGTCGTCATCTTCCTCCGCGAGCACCTCTTCGCGTTCGACCTGGACGCCTATCGGCCGCTCGGCGACCCGACCCGCTTCCTCGGGTCGCTGGCGACGCTCTTCAGTCGCTGCAAGGACGAGGACATCGCGCCCGCGGCGTACGTGGCTCATGCGGAGTCGCTCGCCTCCGCCTCCCTGGCTGCACCAGAAGACGACGGCCTGGCTGAGGAGGCTCGTCGCCAGGGTGAACTCGCGCGAGCCTTTGCTCGGTACCAGGAGCTGCTCGGCCAGAACGGGTTCATCGACTTCGGCGATCAGGTCAGCCTCGCTCTCCGCCTCGTTCGGGGCTCCGCTGCTGCCCGGGCCGAGCTCCAGGCCCGCTTCCGCTACGTGCTGGTGGACGAGTTCCAGGACACGAATCGCGCGCAATCAGAGCTCGTCTCGATCCTCGCCGAACCTCATCGCAACGTCACGGTCGTCGGTGACGACGACCAGTCGATCTACAAGTTCCGCGGGGCGGCCATCAGCAACATCCTCGGCTTTCGCGATCGGTATCGAGCCGCTCGGACCGTCGTCCTCCGTCGCAACTACCGTTCGCTGAGCCCGATCCTCGACGCGTCATACCGCCTCGTCCGGTTCAACGATCCGGATCGGCTCGAAGTCAGGGCGGGGATCTCGAAGCGCCTTCGGTCCGAGCGTGCGACAGACGAGACGAGTCCGCCGGTCCGGCTCGAGGCGTTCGCGACCCGAGCCGAGGAGTGCGACTGGATCGCCGCGGAGGTCGCCCGGCGCAGCGCCGGCGGAGCGCGGCCGCGCGACTTCGCGGTCCTCATCCGCGCCAACGGCGACGCGGACGCGATCCTGCGCAGCCTGAACCTGGCCGGGGTCCCGTGGCGGTTCTCCGGGACGTCCGGCCTGTACGCCCGGCCCGAAGTCCGGGTCCTGCTGGCGTTCCTGCGGGCGATCGCCGATCTCTCGTCGAGCGTCGACGTGTACGGGCTGGCCAGCTCGGACATCTACGGGCTCGGTGGGGAGGACCTGACGTCGATCGTGACGACGGCGCGGCGGCGGAACCGGAGTCTCTGGGACGTCCTCGAGGAGCTCGATCGGCAGCCCGGCATCCTGCGCCTATCGGCGGAGACACGGGCGGCGGTCACGAGGCTCGTCGCGGACCTGAGGTCGCTCAGTGCGCTCGGCCACGAGCGTTCGGCGGGGGAGGTCCTCTATGCCTTCCTGCGCGGCACCGGGACCCTCGCCCGGCTGGCGGCGACGGATACCGTCGCCGCCGAGGAGGCACTCCGCAACATCGCCCGCTTCTTCGATATCGTCCGCTCCCAGTCGTCGCTCCTTGCTGATGACCGGGCGACGTTCGTCGCAGGCCACTTGCAGACGCTCATCGAGGCCGGCGACGACCCGCCGACCGCCGACCTGGACCCGGACGCCGACGCGGTCGCCGTGCTCACCGTCCACAAGGCCAAGGGCCTCGAGTTCCCTGTCGTCTTCATGCCGGGGCTCGTCGCCGGCCGCTTCCCGACGCCCGGCCGACGCGAGCCGCTTGGCCTGCCGTTGGCCCTGGTCAGCGAGACGCTTCCGGAGGGCGACTTCCAGCTCCAGGAAGAGCGTCGGCTGTTCTACGTCGGCATGACTCGAGCGCGTGATGAGCTGATCTTGTCGCACGCCGCCGACTACGGGGGCGGCGTCGCGAGGCGGCTCTCGCCGTTCGTTCTCGAGGCGCTCGACCTGCCCGCGGCCCGAGCATCGGATGGGCCGCCCGGGGCCGCCGCTCGCCCCGTGCTCGATCGACTCGCGGCGTTTGCCGCGGCGGAGCGGCCGGCGGACGTGCCGCGCAATCCGGTCGACGAGCCACTGGTCCTGAGCTTCGGAGCCATCGATGCCTATCTGAGCTGCCCGGCCAAGTACCGCTACGGCCACGTCCTCCGGGTTCCGGTAGCGCCGCACCACGCGATGATCTACGGCTCCGCCCTCCACAAGGCCGTCCAGGAATTCCATCGCCGGCACGCCCGGGGTGAGGTGATGACCGAAGAGGAGCTCGTCGCATCATTCGAGTTCGCCTGGTCGAACGAGGGGTTCCTGACCCGCGACCACGAGGAAGCGAGGCTCGCAACCGGCCGCCATGCCCTCCGCCGATTCCGCGAGGAACAGCTCCTGCCGGGGGCCGTGATACCCGCCTACGTCGAACGTGATTTCAGCTTCAGCCTCGATGGCAACCGGATCCGCGGCCGGTGGGACCGGGTCGACATCGAGCCGGCCGAGCCGTCCACCGACGTCGACGAGCCGGCGCTCCAGCACGCGGACACCGTGTCGCCGACGCTCGGGCTGACCGGTCGCGAGCGAGTCACCATCACCGACTACAAGTCGAGCGACGTGCACGACCCGGTGAAGGCCCGCCAGCGGACGCGCGATTCACTACAACTCCAGATCTACGCCATGGGCTATGAGGCGATGACCGGCCGCCTGCCTGATCGGCTCCAGCTCCACTTCCTCGATTCGGGGTTGGTCGGCCGCGTCGACGTCGACCCGAAGCGACTGGCCAAGGCTCGGCGGACCATCGCGACCGTGACGGCGGGCATCCGGGCGAGGGAGTACACGGCCACACCGAGCCGGATGACCTGCTCGTACTGCCCGTTCCGAGCGATCTGTCCGTCAAGCGCGGCGACATGAGCCAGGTCGCCTGGGCCGACCAGCTGCGGGCGATCACGTTCGACTTCGGGAACACGCTCGTGGCGGTCGACCGGGCGGCCCTCCACGGCGTCGTCGAGACGACGGCCAAAGCCGTGGTCGTTCGCCTCGGACCGTTCGACCTCGACCAATTCATCGCGATCTGGGCGGACGAACGCGAGCGGCAGTTTCGCGAGGAGGTGCCCCAATTTCGCGAGGTCAACCTGGCCGAGCGCTTCGTTCGTGTCCTCGCCCGCCTCCGCGGCATGGCGGCCCCGTCGGCGGACGGCCGCTGGGACCAGGCAACCGCCGAGCAGTTGTCCGAGCCGGCGGAGATCAGCTGGGCCGTCGAGACGTACAGCCGGGCCTTCGTCCAGGCTCTGCCTCCCGCACCGGCGGTCGGTCTTCTCCTGGAGCGACTCGCCCGGCGGCATCGGTTGGCGATCCTCTCGAATTGGCCGCTGGCGGTGACGATCGATCGCTATGTCGAGGCGGCCGGCTGGGCGCCGTACCTTGCCGCTGTGGTGGTCAGCCAGCGAGTCGGCACGATCAAGCCCGACCCGGCGATCTTCGCCGCGACCGCCGAGGCGCTCGGCGGTCCGCCCCCGGCCGCGATCCTCCACGTCGGCGACGACTGGGCGGCCGATGTCGTCGGTGCGGCGAATGCAGGCTGGCGGACGGCGTATCTCGACGCGCGACCGGCCGATTCGCCGCTTCCCTCGAGTCACCGCGACGGGTCCGTCGTCCCCGACCTCGAGTTGGCCGAGCTGGCCGATCTCTACGTGTTCCTTGGGCTCGGGGATCGATAGGGAATTCGCCCGACTGGCCGGACTCCTCGCGGCGATGCAACGATCGTCGCCGGTCGCACCGGACCGACGATTCGTTCCGCCCCGGAGGTCACGCGTCGATGATTCGCCTCGGCCGGCGCCCGCTTTCAGCCCCTCCGCGGGCTCGGGGTGCGTGGTTGCCCAGCGAGCCATCGCAACCGCGAGCTCCACTGGTTGGCCAGGTCCGGACATTCCGCCCGGATCCGACCACCCGATACGAGCGACCGTCGACGCGACCGCTCGACGCCCTAGACTCCGTCGTCATGGAGGCGCGCGACCGGCTGACGAATTTCGGCTTCTTCGCGGCCGCGGCTTTCGCCTGGATCCTCGTCGCGATCGTCCTGATGACGCGCGATCCCCGCATCGACACGGGGGCCGGCTACGTTGGGGCGCTTCTGATCGGGCTGGCATTCGGCCTGACGACCGTCCCGGTGTTCTGGCTGGCCGTCTTCCGGCGGCATCGCCGGATCGCCTATCACGGTGACTGGCTGCGGGCATCGCGCCGCGGCGCCTGGGTCGCCGTCGTCGTTGCGGTCTTCGTCGTGCTCCGCCTACTCGGGGCCTTCCAGCCACCCATCGCCCTGTTCATCCTCGCCCTCGTCACCGTCGCCGAGGCGACCCTGTCGGTCGAGCGCTGATCTCGTGGTGTCCGTGCCCGCGTCGCTCACCCTCACCCGGCCGGCCGAACCCAACTCGGAGGCGAAGGCTCGCCTGGCGGCGACCGTGGAGGGTGCCCGCGACGAGATCCTCGAGCTGTCCCACCGGATCCACGCCAACCCAGAGGTCGCGTTCGAGGAGCACCAAGCGGCGGGCTGGGTGGTGGAGGCGCTGGCGCGACACGGGTTCGCCGTCGAGCATCCGGCGGGTCGGCTGGCGACCGCAATCCGGGCCACGCGACCGGGCGGGCGGGGCGGCGCCGGGCCGCGGATCGGGATCCTCGCCGAGTACGACGCGCTGCCGGGCCTCGGCCACGGTTGCGGCCACAACACGATGGCCGCCTCCGGTGTGGGCGCGGCGATCGCCCTGGCCGCAGTCGCTGATGAGCTGCCGGGCGAAATCGTGTTCTTCGGCACGCCGGCGGAGGAGCGGGGGAGCGGCAAGCAGTACATGATCGAGGACGGGCTCTTCGACGGGATCGACGCCGCCCTCCTGTTCCATCCGTGCGACCGCAACCACGTCGAGACGCACCCCCTCGCCTCGGAGGATGTCGAGATCGTCTTCCATGGCCTCCAGGCCCATGCCGCAGCGGATCCGTGGAAGGGCCTGAACGCGCTGGACGCGATGATCCTGCTGTTCAACTCGGTCGGGCTGTGGCGCCAGCAGCTCCGCCCGGAGGCGCGAGTCCATGGGATCATCCAGGAGGGCGGCACCGCGGCCAACATCATCCCCGACCGGACAAAGGCGTGGTTCATGCTGCGCAGTCCTGACCAGGCCGAGTACGAGCGGATGAAGGTCCGCTTCCGGGAGATGGCCGAGGCGGCGGCACTGGCCACCGGAACCACCGCCGAGCTCGTGTTCTCGGGTGGGGCAAGGTCGATGAAGCCGAACGCCACGCTCGAGGCGCGCTGGGTCGCCAACGCGGCCGCCTACGGCATCGTCGACCAGGGTCCCGACCCGAATTCCGGCAGCACCGACATGGCCAACGTCAGCTGGGTCTGCCCCACGATCCACCCTGAGCTCGCGATCGCCGACGAGGGCACGCCCGGCCACTCGATCCTCTTTCGGGACGCAGCCGTGACCCCCCGAGCCGACGAGACGACGCTCCTGGCGGCGACCCTCGTTGCCCAGACGGCGTACGAGCTGTTCGCCAACCCCGGGCTCGTCGAGGCGGCGTGGCGGGAGTTCCGCGAAGGGAGCTGACGCCAGGACGGATGCTAGG
>DATHGS010000040.1:0-12700 GCA_035490155.1 Candidatus Methylomirabilota bacterium
CCGTGCATTGATGTCGGTCTTGCCTTCGCGTACTCCAGCGGATACGACGGGTACTCCATGGCTCAAGGCGAGGAGGATGCTCCCGTATCCGCCGTTGCAGATGAACAGGTCGGTGTGCTCGAAGAGGAGGTCGAAGTCGACGAAGTCCTCGACGAGGACGTTGTCCTCCGGGTAGCGGCTGCGAAGGTCCGCCGTGTTCTTGCCACCCGTCGTGGCGACGACGAGGTGTGAGCCGCCCTTGAGCGCTTCGAGCGCGGGAACGAAGAGCTTCTCTGGGTCGCCGTTGTCGACGGTGCCCTGCGAGACGACGATGACCGATCGGTAGCGTTGGAGTTTCTCGTCGAGCTCGACGGGCAGCTGCCGCCGCATCCCCGCCTTGTAGGGGAGCAGCGGTCCGACGAACCTCACGTTCGCAGGGAGGCCACGGCGTGGATAGTCGAAGCCAGGTACGCCGCTCTGGAAGTAGTAAGTGGCGCACCTGCGGGTGAGCTCAAAGAAGTCCCCGACGGCGACCGGTGGCAATCCCTCCATGGCGAGAACCCGGTTGTACGTCTTCACGCCCTTTTTCATCGTGCTGTTGAGCAGGGCGCGGGCAACGCGATGCACCAACTTGTCAACGATCGTGCGCACCGGTTTCAACCCGAAGAAGGGTGGCGGCTCCCCGGACAGGCCAACGAGCGGCCCGACGCCGACGGTGTAAACACGCGGGTTCAGCTTGGCCGAAATGAGATGGGCGGCATAGAACCCGGGGTCACACACCAGGGCGTCGAAGGGGAAGCTTTCGCGCGCCTCCAGAATGTCGTGGTAATGGTGTTCGACGTTTGCGACGAAGACCTGCTCGAGATCGAACGAGAGCAACTTCGGCCCCTTGAGGGTGGCGCGCTCGGGGAACAGCTCGGCGATGTTCTCGCCGCTGACCTCGCGAGCTCGCTGGAACTGGAAATGCGGGATGTCGAGGTCGGCCAGCTTCCCGGCGTAGCTCGGCCCGGCGTACCAGCGGACGTCGTGGCCTTGCGCTTTGAGGTGCATGGCGATGCTCGTCAACGGGTTGAAGTGACCATCGAACGGCATCGTCGCGAAGAGGAACTTCGTCATCATGTGCCTGCTTCCGCTGGTTTGCGATGGAGCTGCTACTATAGTTAGACTATATGGTTGCACTATAGTCAGATCGTTGAACGAGTCAAGCGCGGAATAGACAAGTGATGACCGATATCAAGTCGAAGTCCCAGGCTCGCAAGGAGCGGACGCTGGCCACCCGCCGGCGCATGGTCGGTGCGGCGTATCGCCTCTTCTGCGAGAAGGGCTACGTGGCGACCACGATGGAGGCAATCGCGCGCGAGGCCCACGTCGCTGTGCCGACGCTGTACTTCACGTTCAGGACGAAAGGCGCCATCCTGGGCGAGGTCCTGGGGGCGGCGGTCATGGGCTTCGACGAACCGGTGGGTCCGGAAGACGCCCCCTGGTACCGGGCCTTTGAGGCGGAGCCCGATCCTGGGCGGGCGCTTGAGATCCTCGTCGAGAACACCGCACCGATCCTTCGTCGCGTCGCTCCGCTGGTGGCCGCGACCCACGCTGCAGCGGGTGACCCTGAGGTTACGGTGATCAGCGAGTTGAGCGAGGAGAGACGGCGCGACGGCTATCGAGTGATCGTGCGGCAGCTCGCTGCCAAGGGAGGTCTGCGGCAGGGGCTGTCGGTGGCGCGCGCGACCGACATCTTGCTCGTGCTCCTGGGCCCCCAGTTGTTCGACGCTCTCGAGAGCGGACGGGGCTGGTCGCCGGCCGAAACCAATCGCTGGGTCGTCGAGGTGCTCTCGCAGCAGTTGCTGCCGTCGTAGTCATACTCCGGGCGTCGTTCGGCCCACCCTTCCACGATTCAGGGTTGCATCGAGGATCGCCAATCCGTTACGATGGACATACGGACGTCCGTATGTCCTGACCAGTCGGGTCGAACGCCAGCGGAGAAGCGATGCCTCGGATCGTCCTCGTCGGAGCCGGCAGTGTCGAGTTCACGAGGAATCTGCTGGGCGATATCCTGACGTCGCCTGCGCTGCGGACGTCGCAGATCGCGCTCCACGACATCGATCCGGAACGACTGGCGACCGCCGAACGAATCGCGCGCTGGACGGCCGCGGCCCTGTCCGCCGACCCGACGATCTCCGCCCATCTCGATCGCCGCGAGGCGCTCCAGGGCGCCGATTTCGTCGTCAACACGATCCAGGTCGGCGGAGCGCGGGCCACGCAACTCGATTTCGATGTCCCGGCCAGGTTCGGGCTTCGCTACACGATCGCCGACACGGTCGGGGTCGGTGGTGTCTTCCGCGGCCTCCGGACGATCCCCGTCGTCCTCGGGATCGCCCGCGACATGGAGGAGATCTGCCCCGACGCCTGGCTCCTCAACTACACGAACCCGCTGGCGGTGCTCGTCCGGGCTGTTTCCGAATCGACCTCCATCCGGGTCGTCGGGCTCTGCCACTCGGTGTTCTGGACGGTCGATCGGCTCGCAGGTTATCTCGGGCTTCCACGCGACGAGGTCGATGCGGCGACGGCGGGGCTCAACCACCACGCGTTCATCCTGCGGCTCGAGCATCGCGGTCGCGACCTCTACCCAGAGCTCCGCGCGTTCGTCGCTGCCGGCCGAACCCCCGATGACGACCTCGTGCGGGCCGACCTCTTCCGGCGACTCGGCTTCTACCCTACCGAATCGTCCGAGCACCACGCCGAGTACAACCCGTGGTACATCGGCAAGCGCGACGGCGCAGGCGACGCCGTCGAGCGTTTCCACATCCCGATCGGCGAATACCTCACCCGTGTCTCGCACAATCTCGAGGAGTACGCCGAGACGAAGCGGATGCTGGACGCGGGCGAGTCATTCGAGATCGAGCGGAGCGGCGAGTACGCGGCCACGATCGCCGAGGCGGTGACCACCGGGGCGCCGGCCCGAATCGTCGTCAACGCGATGAACGGTGGCGCGCTGATCCCCAATCTCGACGCGGACGCGTGTGTCGAGGTCCCGGGTCTCGTCGACGGGCTGGGCGTCCATCCGGTCGCGATGGGGCCGCTGCCGCTCCACCTCGCGGCATACGTCCGCGGCGCAGTCGACATGCAGGGCCTGACCGTCCGCGCCGCCCTCGATCGCGATCGAGCGGCGATTGGCCACGCGGTCATGACCGACCCGATCGTCCAGAGCCACCTGACCCTCGACGACGCCTGGCGCCTGACCGAGGAAATGATCGAAGCCGAGACTGAATGGCTGCCCGCCTGGCTCGGCGGTAACGCAGCCGAATGAAGGAGGAGCACGCGATGTTCAGCGACCGAACCGCAATCGGCGGCGCCCGACGCCGGCGGCTGCTCGCCCTCGTCGGTGGTTTGGCAATCGTGATCTCCGCCTGCGGCGGATCGACGGCCTCGCCGTCCGGCGCCGCTCAGACGGCCGCCGCGGCATCCGCAAGCCAGGCGGGCGAGCCGAGCGCGCCCCCATCGGCTGCCCCGAGCGACGCTGGCTACACGGGTCCCGAGGCCACGATCACCTACTCGATCTGGGGTGACCCCCAGGAGATCAAGAACCAGCAGGCGATCGTCGACGCGTTCCACGCGACGACCCCGAAAATCACAGTCAAGGTCACGGTGTCCGACTGGGAGCCCTACTGGGACAAGCTCCAGACATCCATCGCCGGCGGCGATGCGCCGGACGTCTTCGCGATGGACGGGCCGCTGTTCCCCGACTACCAGACCCGCGACGTCCTGCTGGACCTCAAGCCGTTCATCGACCGGGACGGCTACGACCTCAGCCAGCTCGCGGACCAGGCCGTCTCGGACTTCAAGACGCCGGACGGTCAGTTCGGAGTCCCACGCGATCTCAACGTCGTCGCGCTCTACTACAACAAGAAGATGTTCGATACGGCCGGCATCCCGTACCCGGACGACACGTGGGACTGGGCCAAGCTGACCGAGGTCGCGAAGAAGCTGACCATCAGGGGCGCCGATGGCAAGACGAAGCAGTGGGGCTTCTACACCGAGACGACCGACATGGAGAACTACTGGTCGGAGCTCGTCTGGCAGAACGGTGGCGACATCATCTCGGCCGACCACAAGACGAGCCTCGTCGGCAGCGACCAGGCCGCCGGCGGCCTCCAGTTCCTCCAGGACCTGATCTGGAAGGACAAGGTGATGCCCGACGCGTCTATCACCGATGCGCTTGGCGATGCCTTCGAACAGGGCCAGGCAGCGATGGAGGCCAACGGCTCCTGGCTCGTCGCAACCCACCAGGCGGCCGGCCTCGACTTCGGGATCGCGCCGCTGCCGAAGGGCCCGGCCGGTCAGGCGACGTCGATCAATCCCACCGGCGCGGTCGTCTACAAGGGCACCAAGAGCCCGGAGGCGGCGTGGGCGTTCGTGAAGTACCTCGCCAGCCCCGCCGCGCAGACGAAGCTCATGGAGCTCAAGGCATCGCTGCCCGCCAACAAGGCGGTCCTCGCCGGCCCGTTCGCGACGTCCTTCGACGGCGCCAAGGTCCTTGCCGACGCGATCGCCTACGCGCACATCAAGCCGTCGTTCAAGGGCTTCAACGACTGGACGACCGCCCTCCAGACAGAGCTCGATACGAACGTCTTCACCGAGCCGAAGAAAACCGCCAGGCAGGCGCTGACCGACGTGCTCCCGAAGCTGGACGAGATCCTCGCCGGTCAATGAGGTCGACCCGACCTGACCGAACGCCATGATGACCCGCCTTCGCCGCCCCGCCTCCCGGCGGGGCGGCGGGCCCCTTGCCGGCGAGGGCCGCTGGGCCCTCGCATTCCTCGCACCGACGCTGCTTGGCCTCGCCGTCCTGTCAGCAGGTCCGATCTTGGCCACGCTTGCGATCAGCCTGACGAAGTGGGACCTGCTCACGGCGCCGAAGCTTGTCGGTCTCGATAACTTCCTCGCGCTTCTGTCCGACGACCGGTTCCTGAAAGCACTCCGGAACACGTTCTTCTACACGATCGTGTCCGTCCCGATCGGGCTCGCGGTCGCCCTCGGGCTCGCCCTCGCGCTCAACACGAAGGTTCGGGGGATCGCCTTCATCCGGACTGCCTACTTCCTGCCGGTCGTCACGTCGACCATCGCCATTGCGCTGGTCTGGCAATGGATCTACAGCGCGGATTCAGGGCTCCTCAACCAGGTTCTCGGGATCTTCGGGATCACGTCCCAGAAGTGGCTGAGCGACCCGACCCTGGCGATGCCCTCGATCATCGCGATGTCGATCTGGCAGGGCCTCGGCGTGAACGTGATCATCTTCCTGGCCGGCCTCCAGGCGATCCCGTCCGACCTGCTCGACGCCGCCAGCGTCGACGGAGCCGGGAGTTGGGCCCGCCTCCGGAACGTGACCCTGCCGCTCCTGACGCCGTCCGTCTTCTTCACGGGCGTCCTCAGCCTCATCGGGAGCTTCCAGGTCTTCGACCAGATCTTCGTGCTCATAAAGCCCCGCCCAACCGAAGCGACGATCACAGTCGTCTACTTCATCTACGAGAACGGGTTCAGGTTCTTCAAGATGGGCTACGCCAGCGCCGCATCCTGGATCCTGTTCCTGATCGTGGCCTTCTTCAGCGCGGTCTACTTCCGGTCGCAGAACCGCTGGGTCCACTACCAGTGAGCGCGCGGCGCCTCCGGGCGACCCGCCGGGCGATCCTCATCGGGTTGCTCATCGTCGGCGGGCTGTTGATGATGGCGCCGTTCCTGTGGATGATCTCGACCTCGCTGAAGACCCGGGCTGAGGTATTCGCGACGCCGCCGACGCTGCTCCCGGTCGTGGCTCAATGGCACAACTATCCGGACATGTGGAACGCCCTGCCGTTTGGCCTGTTCTTTCTCAACTCGATCAAGCTCGCCACGCTCAACACGATCGGCCAGCTGCTGACCTGTTCGATGGCCGCGTTCGCCTTCGCCGCCCTCCGTTTCCGCTTCCGCGATCCGCTGTTCGCCCTTCTCCTCGTGACGCTGATCATTCCCTTCCAGGTCGTGCTCGTTCCGAACTTCGTGCTCTACCGGTTGCTGCCGCATCCGATCTCGACGAGTGGCAACTGGATCGGGACGCAGGAGCCCCTGTGGGTCGGCGCGTTCCTCGGCGGAGCTTTCGGGACGTTCCTCCTCCGTCAGTTCTTCCTGGCGATCCCGCGCGAGCTCGGCGACGCGGCCCGGGTCGACGGCGCCAACCCGTGGCAGATCTACCGCCACATCTACCTGCCCCTCGCCAGACCGGCCCTCGCGACCCTCGCGATCTTCACGTTCATGTGGAGCTGGAACGACCTGATCGACCCGATCATCTACCTGCGCGACATCGAGTCGTTCACCGTGACGGCCGGCCTGTCGCTCTTCCAGGGCCAATACGTGGGAAGGTGGCCGCTCCTCATGGCCGGTGCCCTCGTCAGCGTCCTTCCGATGATCGTTCTCTTCATCCTCGCCCAGCGCCATTTCGTCCGGGGGATCGCCATGTCCGGGATCAAGGGATGAGCCCGCTGGCGGCTTCAGGGCTGCCCCTTTATCGACGGATCGAGGCCGACCTGCGCGACCGGATCCGCAGCGGCGCCCTGCGACCCGGCGGCCAGGTCGCCCCGGAGCCCGAGCTCATGGCGGAATACGGGGTCAGTCGCGCCACGGTCCGACAGGCGCTCGCGGGGCTCCTGGCGGAGGGTCTCCTCGAGATCCGGCGGGGGCTCGGGACGTACGTCACTGCGCCCCGGTTCGAGCACACGATCGGCGGCTTCTACTCGTTCAGTCGGGAGATCGAGCGGCATGGATTGGAGCCGGGGACGAAGGTCCTCGAGCTGCGGACGCAGCCGGCGACGGAGGCGGTCGCCGAGGCGCTCGAGATCCCGGCCGGCACGGAGGTCGTCGCGCTCCGGCGGCTCCGCCTCGCCGGACCCGACCCACTCGTCGTCGAGACCAGCCACCTGCCGGCCGCCCGCTTTCCCGGCCTGGAGAGGGTCGACTTTTCAGCGGTCCGGTTGTACGACACGCTGATGAACGCCTATGGCTGCCGCCCGACGCGGGCCCGCGAGACGTTCGAGCCAGTTCTCCTCACGGCCGACGAGGCCAGCCTCCTCGACCAGCGTCGCGGCGAGCCCGCCCTCCGGGTCGAGCGGATCGCGTTCGACCAGGACGACCTGCCGATCGAGTTCTGCCGGAGCACGGTCCGCGGTGACCGCTACCGCTACTCGGTGGAGCTGCGCGACCGATGACCGCGTTCGAGGAACTTCTCACCTGGCGCGAGAGCTCGACGTCGGGCGAGGCCATTGCCGCGGCGATCGAGGCAGCCGGCCGGATGTCCGAAGCCACCCGGGTCCTCCTCTCTGCGGCGGACCGGATCGTCGTTACGGGCGCCGGCTCGTCCTACTACCTCGCCCAGGTCGTTGCCGCGGCCGGGCGTGCCGCATTGCGCCGGCCGATCATCGCGGCACCATTGTCGGAGCTGATCCTTCGGCCGGACGGCGTGCTCGTCGCTGGCGCCGGCACGGGCGGCGGCGGCACGGGCGGCGACGGTGCGGAGCGGGCCCCGACGCGCGAACCCGTCGTCATCATCTCGCGTTCCGGCTCCACGTCAGAGGCGATCAGCGTCGCCGAGCGGATGCGCTCTGCCGGCCACCCGACGGTCGCGGTCACCTGCCGGGCGGACAGCCCGCTCGCGGCACTCGCCAACGTGACGCTCGTCTCGCCCGCCGGCGACGAGGCCGCGATCGTGATGACCCGCTCGTTCGCCAGCATGCTCGCGCTCCTGCTCGACGTCGTGGCGATCGTCGGCGGCGACGACCGGCTCGCGGCGGACCTTGGTCGAGCCGCTGGTCGCTGGGCTGAAGCCGCCGCGGCTGCAGCCATCGGACGCCGGCTGGGCACGACCGACTGGAGCCGGATCGTCGTCCTCGGCGGTGGACCGGCGTTCGGGATCGCCGCCGAGTGGGGCCTCAAGCTGACCGAGACGAGCCAGGTTCCGACGAGCGCCTACGAGCCGCTCGAGTTCCGCCACGGACCGATCTCTGTATGCGAGCCGGGCATGCTGGTCGTCGGGTTGGTCGGCGGGGCCGGGGCCCGTGAGGAAGCCGCGGTCGTGGCCGAGGCTGGGCGTCTCGGAGCGGCGACCTGGTTGATCGCAGGCGACGAAGCCGAAGCCCGCGGTGCAGCCGGCGACGTCAGCCTGGTCGGTGGCGGGCTCGTTCCCACCGCCCGCCTGCCGCTGCTCCTCCACCCGGCGCACGCGCTCGCGCTCAGCCTGGCGCTCACGCGCGGCCGCGATCCCGACGCGCCGCGACATCTCGGCCAGGTCGTCATCCTCGGCTCCGAATGAGCGTCGACGACCTGCGACTCGCTGACTTCCGGCCACGACCGATGCTCCGCGTGCCGGTTCACGAGGTGCGGCGACCGAGATATCCCGTCGTCGATGCCCACAACCACCTCGGGCCGGCATTTGGTGGCGACTGGTCGACCCGTCCTCCATCCGAACTGATCGCGACGCTCGACGAATCCGGCGTCGAGATGGTCGTCGACCTGGACGGTGGCCAGGGTGAGGAGCTGACGGCGGAGATCGACCGGTGGCAGGCGGCCCATCCCGATCGGGTCGCCGTGTTCGCCGGCCTCGACTACGACAGCTGGGCCGACGACGATGCCTTCGGGGAATCGGAGGCTTCCCGGTTGTGCGACTCCGCCGCGCGGGGAGCGCGCGGGCTCAAGGTATGGAAGCTGCTGGGACTGCGCGCGCGCGATCCTGCCGGCCGCCTCGTGGCCGTCGACGACCCTCGTCTCGACCCGCTCTGGGCGGCCGCCGCTGACCTCGATCTCCCGGTCCTCATTCACATCGCCGACCCGATCGCCTTCTTCGAGCCGCTCGATCCAGAGAACGAGAGATGGGAGGAGCTCCACGCCCACCCGGACTGGCATTTCTGGCCGACCCGCGCCGCTGACCCCGACGCCCCGGGTTTTCCGTCGTTCGACGAGCTGCTCGCCGCCTTCGGGCGACTTGTCGCGCGCCATCCGCGGACGACGTTCGTCGGCGCCCACGTCGGCTGCGCCGCGGAGGACCTCGGTCTCGTCGGACGGCTCCTCGACGCGAATCCGAATCTCAACGTCGACATCGCCGCTCGGCTCGGCGAGCTCGGCCGCCAGCCCTATTCGGCACGGGCGTTCTTCCTTCGCTACCAGGATCGAATCCTGTTTGGAGTGGACATGGCGCCGGATCCGGACATCTACGCCGTCCATTACCGGTTCCTCGAGACGCTCGACGAGTCGTTCGACTACGGCACCGAGCCGGTTCCGGCGCAGGGGCGCTGGCAGATCCACGGGATCGGCCTGTCAGACGAGGTCCTGCGCAAGATCTATCGGGACAATGCCCGGCGGGTCCTTCGGCTGGGGCCGGCGTGACGGGCGAGGCGGGCCCTCGCCGCTCGTACGCGCTCGGCACCCGGCGCGGGATCGCGGCGTGTGCGTCCGAGCGGGGGACGTTCGCGGTCCTCGCCCTGGACCACCGCCAGAACCTCCGCAAGGAGCTGCGACCGGCCGATCCAGCCTCCGTCACGTACGACGAGATGGTCGAGTTCAAGCGGGCCGTCGTCCGCGCCCTTGCGCCAGCGGCGACCGGGACCCTGCTCGATCCGGAGATCGGGGCTGCCCAGTGCATCGCCGACGGGTCGCTACCGGCGTCGGCCGGGCTGCTCGTGGCGATCGAGGCGACCGGTTACGACGGTCCCTCAATGGCCCGAATCAGCCGCGTCCTTCACGGGTGGAGTGTCGAGAAGGCGAAGCGGATGGGCGCGTCGGCGGCGAAGCTCCTCGTCTATTACCACCCCGACGCCAAGAATGCCGCGGACCAGGAGCGTCTGGTCGGGGACGTCGCCGCGGATTGCCTCGCCGCCGACATCGCCCTCTTCGTCGAGCCGCTGTCGTTCTCGATCACGGAGGGCGAGACGCTCACTGGCGAGGAGCGAAGGCGCGTGGTCGTCGAGACCGCCCGCCGGTTGACGGCGATCGGTGGCGACATCCTCAAAGCCGAGTTCCCGTACGACCCATCGGTGACGGACCGCGATCGGTGGCGCGAGGCGTGCGGTGAGCTGGACGCGGCGTCCGTCGTGCCGTGGGTCCTCCTGTCCGGCGGCGTCGACGGGGCGACATTCGAGGCCCAGGTCTCGACTGCCTGCGAGGCCGGCGCGAGCGGCGTCCTCGTCGGTCGGTCCATCTGGGCCGAGGCCGCCACGATGAAGCCGGCCGCGCGCGACGCCTTCCTGGCGACCACTGGTCGCAAGCGGCTTCGCCGGCTCGCCGATCTCGTCGACAGGCGGGGCCGCCCCTGGCATGACCGGCCGAACAGACTCACGAACGCGCCGCCGCCCGGCGACGGCTGGTACCGGGAGTACTGAGAGTGGCCGCGGCAGAACGCGACGTCGACATCCTCGTCGTCGGCGAGATCAACCCCGACGTCGTGATCTCCGATCCCGACCCGGTGCCTGTCTTCGGCGAGGTGGAACGAGTCGTCCGCTCGATCCAGATGACGGTCGGCAGCTCGTCCGCGATCTTCGCCTGCGGGGCCGCCCGCCTCGAGCTCAGGGTCGCGTTCTGCGGGGTGGTCGGCGACGACGTGTTCGGTCGGTTCATGCTCGATGAGATGGTCCTGCGTGGGATTGACGTATCGGCGTGCACGGTGGACCCGATCCGCCCGACCGGCGCGACGGTGATCCTGACCAGCGGCACCGACCGGGCGATCCTCACCGCGATGGGTTCGATCGGGGCGCTCGATGTCGACGCCGTTCCGCCGGCGCTGGTCGGCAGGGCGCGCCACCTCCATTCCGCCTGTTTCTATCTCCAGGAGACGAGCCGCGAGCGGCTGCCGGCCTTCTTCGCCGCGGCACGCGCCCGTGGCCAGACGACATCCTTCGACACGAACTGGGACCCCAGAGAGCAATGGGACGGCGGTGTCGCCGACATGCTCCGGGCAGCAGATGTCTTCTTTCCCAACGCGACCGAGGCGCGCCGGATCGCGCACCTCGACGACGTGGAGGAGGCGGCGCGGGCCCTGGCGGCGATGGGCTCGATCGGGCGGACGGACGGCGGGCCGATCGTCGCGGTCAAGCTCGGCGCGGCGGGAGCGCTTGCCTGTCGGGCCGACGGCCCGATCGTTCGCGTGCCGGGAATGTCCATCCAGCCAACCGACACGACAGGCGCAGGCGATTCGTTCGACGCGGGCTTCCTCCGGGCGTGGCTCGGCGGTGGCGAGCTGAGGGAGAGCCTGGAGCTCGGGGCGGTCTGCGGCGCGTTGTCGACGCGCCGATCCGGTGGGGTCGACGGCCAGGCGAGGCTGACCGAGGCGCGGGAAGCCCTCGCTTCGTGGGTCGGCGGATGAGCGCCACGGGTATCGAGCCGGCGGGTCGACGCCTGCTTTTCGTCGCGGCGAATCCGTCGATCGATCGGCTCTATGAGGTCGACCGCCTCGAAGCCGGCACGATCCACCGGCCGCAATCGATGGTTGCGGTGCCTGGCGGAAAGGGCCTGAATGCCGCGCGGGCCGCGGCGACGCTCGGCGGCAGCGTCACCGCGGTCGGGATCGTCGCCGGGCGGGCGGGCGACTGGATCGTCGACCGGCTCGCGGCCCTCCCGATCGAGGCCCGGATGGCTCGCTCGAGCGGCGAGACGCGGACCTGCATCTCGATCCTCGACCGATCGAGCGGCGTGATGACGGAGTTCTACGAGCGCGGCGAAGAGATCGATCCGGCCGCCTGGGATGCGCTCGAGGTGCTCGTGGGCTCCGAGCTCGACGCGGGCGATATCGCCGCCGTCGCGCTGTCGGGGAGCCTGCCGCTCGGTGCCCCATCGGACGGCTATGGCCGGATCGCGCGGATTGCGGCCGCTCTCCCGGGACCGGTCCCCGTCTTCGCCGACACCTTCGGACCAGCCCTGGCCGCGGTTCTCGTCGATCGCCCCGCGGTCGTCAAGCTCAACGCCGACGAGGCCGGCCTGTCGAGCGCGATGTCGGTCTCGGACGCGTCATCGGCCGTCGAGGCTGGCCGGGTACTGCGCGATGCAGGCGCGGTCTGGGTCGTCGTGACGCTCGGGTCCGCGGGAGCCGTCGTCGTTGGACCCGACGAGCAGACCCACCTCCTTCCGCCCGACCTCCACGGCGCGTACCCGGTCGGCAGCGGAGACGCGTTCCTCGGCGGCCTGGCGGTCGCCTATGCCCGGGGCGAGCCCGTCGTCGACGCTGCTCGGCTCGGGCTCGCGGCCGGCATCGCGAACGCCCAGGTTCCTGGCGCCGGCGAGCTCGATCCGGCCGCGATCGACGAGATTCTCGAGCAGATCAGGCCGGTCTCGATGTGAGATCGGCGGGATCGACCGGGTCGGCCCGATCGACCGACTCGGCCCTCGGAGCCTGCGCCGGCTGACCCGTCGACAGCCCGAACACGAGGCAGAAGGCGACCGCGACAAGGCCGAGCACCAGGCCCCAGCCGGCGATGACCCCGGTCGCGTCGGCGATCGCGCCGAGGGCCAACGGCGCGAGGAGGATCGCCAGCCCAGACGCCAGGGTCAGCCGGTTACCGGCGAGCGCCAGCTGTCCGGGCGCTCCGGCAAGGGCCGCCGCGACCCCGAGCGGGTAGAGGATCGCGACACCGACGCCGGCCAGGAAGAGCCCGAAGCCCGACAGGATCGGTGCCGTCGAGACCCAGGCGACACCGGCCCCAAGGCCCGCCAG
>DATHGS010000041.1:0-4415 GCA_035490155.1 Candidatus Methylomirabilota bacterium
ACGCCGCGGGGATGAGAGTCCTCCTGACGACCGGCGTCCGGACAGAGGCGAACCTGCCGTTCGCCGGTCTCCACCAGGTGCTCCGACCGATCCTCAGCGGGCTCGAAGCGCTGCCGAAGCCGCAGTACGCGGCGCTCGGCGTGGCGTTCGGCCTTGTCGAGGGAGCGGCCGAGGACCCGTTCCTCATCGCCCTCGCAACGCTCACGCTGCTCGCGGACGCGGCCGCCCGCACCCCGATCCTGGTTGTCGCTGACGACGTCCAGTGGCTCGATCGCCCATCCGCCGATGCGCTCGCCTTCGTTGCCCGCCGCCTCGGCTCCGATCCGCTCGTGATGGTGGTGGGGCTTCGCGAGGGCGACGAATCGCCGTTCGATGCCGCCGACATCGACGAGCTGGCTCTGCAACCGTTGAGCGATCGCGACGCGCGGGACATGGTGTCGAGACTCGCGCCTGAACTCGCCCCGTCTGTGCGGGACCGAATCCTCCGGGAGGCCGCCGGGAACCCGCTGGCCCTCTCCGAGCTCTCGGCGACGATTCGCGAGGACACTGCTTCCGGCGCGGGGGTCCGCGACATCATTCCGCTCAACGCGCGCCTCGAGCGTGCGTTTGCGGCGCGCGCGGATGATCTTCCTCACGACACGCAGTGGCTCGTGCTGATCGCCGCGCTCGACGATCGCGGCGGGATCTCGGAGATCGTGGCCGCCGCCGGCGTACCACCATCGGCCATCACGCCGGCGGTCGACGCGCGGCTCATCGAGGTCGACGGCCCTTCGCTGCGCTTCCGCCATCCGCTCATCCGGTCGGCGATCCAGCAGCGGGCGACCGTCGCGGAACAGCATGCTGCGCACGCCGCCCTGGCCGGCGTCGTCGGCGATTTCGATCGGGCGGCCTGGCATCGCGCGGCTGCGACCGACCCGCCCGACGAATCCGTCGCCTCCCTGCTCGATGCCGCCGCCGATCGGGCGATCCGCCGTGGCGCCCTGGTCGTGGCGGTGCGGGCGCTCGCGAGAGCGGCCACCCTGAGCGCGGACGGACGCGGCCGTGGGACGCGTCTTCTACGCGCGGCCGACGTCGCGAACGACATCGGCCGCATGGACGTCATCGCCCAGATGCTCGCCGAGGCGGAGCCGATCGACGTCCCGGTGCTCGAGGATCGACGGCAGGCCTGGATCACGGCCCTGTCGCTCACCGGGCCGCGGTCACGGCGCGAGAAGGCGAACCTCCGGTCCGTTATCGCGGCCGCAACGAGGGCCGGGGAGGACGGTCACGCGGATCTGGGCCTGGCGCTGCTCCAGTTTGCTTCTGCCCGAAGCTGGTGGCTGGACCCAGGCCCCGAGATCCGTTCCCAGATCGCCGCTGCCGCGCGCCAGCTTGCGGACCTGACCGACTCCCGCGTCATCTTCCTGAGCTCGATCGCGCCCGAGGACCACGTTGACGAACTGCTCGTTCAGCTCACCGAGCGCGCGAGGTCGCGGGAGCCCGTCAGTGGGACCGACGGACGGCGATACGCGACGGCCGCCCTCTGGCTGGGCGCTTTGGATCTCGTCGTCGACTTCTTCGGCGCCTCGATCGCCGGCCTCCGACAGGAGGGACGGCTGGGCCTGCTCGCCCGATCGCTGACGGTGCGCGCCTTCGGCTCCGTTCACCTCGGGACCCTGGGGACCGTGGCCTCCGACCTCGACGAGGGCTTCCGGCTCGGGATTGAAACCCGCCAGCCCTTCTACCTGGCGACCGCAAATGTTAGCCAGGCGATCTACCTCGCCTACCGGGGCGACATCGACGGCGCCGAGGGGCGAATCGGCGATGTCGAGCGAGTCACGCTCGGGGCACAGGCCGAGGGCGTGCTCGCCGAGACGCGGCATGCGCGCGGGATCATCGACCTTGCCGCCGGCCGTCACGACGAGGCGTACGAGCAGCTCCGTCACCTCTTCGACCCGACCCATCCGTCGTACCACGCGACGGTCGGCGGCTGGGCCATCTCGGACTTCGCCTATGCGGCAGCCCTGACCGACCACGGCGCCGAGGAAGCGGCAGCGGTTCTTCGTCGCCTCGAGGAAGATGCCGTCCGGATGAAGATGCCGTGGTGGCGGATCGGGGTCGCGTACGGGCGCGCGGTGCTCGCACGCAAGGCCGGTGACGCGGCATCCGCCGACTCGGCGTTCGCGATGGCCCGAGCCATGGATCTCGAGCGCTGGCCGCTGGCTCGGGCCCGCCTGTCGCTGGCATACGGGACGTGGCTGCGTCGGCAGCGCCGCGTGGCAGAGTCGCGGGCCGAGTTGCGTTCGGCCCGGGACCTGCTCGACGCGATCGGCGTCCGATATCTCGCGGACCGCGCCCAGCAGGAGCTGGGAGCAAGCGGCGAAGCGACCCGCCACCGCGGCATCGACGTCCTCGACCAGCTGACGCCTCAGGAGCTGCAGATCGCCCGCCTCGCATCTGAAGGCATGTCCAATCGCGAGATCGGGACGCGCCTCTACCTCAGTCATCGGACGGTCGGCTCGCACCTGTACCGGGTGTTCCCGAAGCTCGGCATCACCTCCCGCGCCCAGCTGCACACCGCGCTCCGCTGACGCGCGAACGCGCGTGACGTAAGTCATCGCTCCGTTGGGCCGCGCGGCGAATTCAGTCATCGGACAGAAGCGCCGCCGCGGTCGCTCGCCGTAGCGTGTAACACGGAGGTAACCGGTCTGGATGGACCGGCGCAACGACTCCCGGCCAGACCTTCAGCAGATGGGCCCGTCTGGAATGAAGCCGGTGGTCAACTCCCTCAAATCGTTGAAGTTTCGAAAGGAGAAACTCCACATGTTTACAACTCTCGCCGCCCAGAACTGGGGGATGTTCGTCCTCCGCGGGATCCTGGCCCTCGCCCTAGGCGTCCTCGCGTTCGCGGCACCGGTGACGACGCTCGTGTCCCTGATCTTCGTCTTCGCGGCCTACGCCGTCGTCGACGGGATCCTCGCGATCGCGTTCGGCGCAGGGGCGCCCGGCGGACCCCGCTGGCTGCTCGTGATCGCGGGCATCCTCGGCATTCTTATCGGCGTCTACACGGTCGTCAGCCCGCAGGTCACTGCCGTGGCCCTCGTCCTGTTGATCGGCTCGTTCGCGATCGTCCGCGGCGTCGCCGAGGTCGGGACCGCGATCTGGGCCCGCAACCTCATCGAAAGCGCGTGGCTGTACGTGCTCAGCGGCATCGTCTCGATCGTGTTCGGGGCGTACCTCATCGTCGCCCCCGGCGACGGTGCCTTCGCCGTCCTCTTCGTGATCGGCTTCTACGCCCTGTTCGCCGGCGTCATGTACGTCGCGATCGGGCTGCGTCTCCGGGGCCTCAACAAGAGCCTGGAGTCCGCGTCAACGAGCGCTGGTGCCGCCTCCTGACGAGGCCGGTCCACGCGCCTGGCAACAAGACAGTTCGGAAGACCAACAAGCAACCAAGAAGGAGATCGAAATGGACTTCAACAAGCAGCTGGATGATCTGGGGGCTCGTGTCGAGCAGCTCAAGGCCTCCGTGGCGGCCGCCGCCAAGGAGAACCACGAGCAGCTGACGCAGCGCATCGATCGGGCGCACGCCGACACCGATCGGGCGCTGGCCGAGGCCAAGCAGCAAACGAGCGCGGCCGCCGACAAGGCGCAGTCGTCGTGGGAGCAGACGCGCTCCGACGCGCAGGCCCGCCTCGCCGAGCTCAAGGCCAAGGCGCAGCAGCGCGCTGACCAAGTCGACGCGGACTTCGCCGGGTCAGACGCGGACGGGGCCGAAGCCGACGCCTACACCGCGATCGACTTCGCGGACTGGGCCGTCGAGAACGCCCGGCTGGCGATCCTCGACGCGATCGACGCCCGGGTCTACGCCGACGAGAAGGACGCAGCGCTCGTCTAGCGGCGAGCGTGCGGCCGGGTCCGGGCATCGCCCGAGCCCGGCCGTGCTTGCGTTATCCGCGGACGAGTCGCAACGTGACGTGATAGCTGGTGAGGTGATCCTGATGCCCGAGCCGCAGGCGACAGGCGCGACCGCGTCGGACCCGACGCAGGATCAATTACTTCCCGCCGATCGACAGCCCGTCGCCGGCCGCCTCGCACCGAGGAGTGGCCGCCTCGCGGCGGCGCTCGAGCGGCGAGCTCCCTGGATCGAGGCCCTCATCGTCCTCGCGACGATTGCCGCAGGGTTCATGGTGCTCGGCTTTCTCGCCGCATACTTCCGGGACTATTTCCACCTGGCCCTGGTCTTCTTCCTCGCATGGCTTCTCGCCTTCCTTGTCTCGCCGGTTGCCGACTTCCTTCAGCAGCGACTCCACCGCCTCCCCCGAGCCGCGGCCGTCATCGGCGTGATCGTCCCGGTGATCCTGCTCGGCGCCGTGATCGGGGTCCGCATCGTTGTCGCGCTTGGCCAGTCGTTCGCTGAACTGGCTGCCGCCCTCCCG
>DATHGS010000042.1:0-3061 GCA_035490155.1 Candidatus Methylomirabilota bacterium
GGACCTGGGCACGCTGAGCGAGGCCGGACTGGCCGTGCTGCGGCTCGATCGGCTGCGCGCCCTCGTCGACGTCTACCCGGGCGTCGACCGCGAGGACGAGATGGTCGCGGCCTTCGACTACTGCCTGCACGGCCGGGGCGGCGCCGCGCCGTCGATCGACACCGCGATGCACGGCCTGGTCGAGGCCGATCATGTCGACCACCTTCACCCCGATTCGGGGATCGCGCTCGCGACCGCGGCCGACGGCGAAAGCCTGACCCGCCGATGTTTCGGGGATCGAGTGGCCTGGATCGACTGGCGCCGTCCTGGGTTCCAGCTGGGTCTCGACATCGCGACGGTCCGTCGCGACCATCCGGCAGCGATCGGCGCGATCCTCGGCGGTCACGGCATCACGGCGTGGGGCGACAGCTCGGATGAGTGCGAGGCGCGCTCCCTCGAGATCATCCGGACGGCCGAACAGTTCATCACCGCCAACGGTCGGCCCGAACCCTTCGGCCCGCCGATCGCCGGCTTCGCGGCGCTCCCGGAGCCCGAGCGCCACGCGCGCGCCGCGGCGCTGCTGCCCCTTGTCCGCGGCCTCGCCTCGACGGACCACCCGGTCGTCGGCCACTACACGGATAGCCAGGTCGTTCTTGAGTTCCTCGCTCGCGAGGAGCACCCGCGGCTCGCTGCGCTGGGGACGTCGTGCCCCGATCATTTCCTGCGGACCAAGGTCCGGCCGATGGTCCTCGACCTCCCACCGACCGCGGACCTGGAGCAGGTGTTCGCTCGCCTCCGCGAGCTCCACGAGGCCTATCGCGCCGAGTACCGCTCCTATTACGAACGCCATGCGACAGCGGACAGCCCGGCGATGCGCGGCGCCGACCCGGCGATCGTCCTCGTCCCGGGTGTCGGGATGTTCTCGTTCGGGGCGAACAGGCAAACGGCCCGTGTCGCGGGCGAGTTCTACGTCAACGCGATCAACGTGATGCGCGGCGCCGAGGCGCTCTCGTCCTACGCCCCGATCGCCGAATCCGAGAAGTTCCGGATCGAGTACTGGGCCCTCGAGGAAGCGAAGCTGGCGAGGCTGCCGGCCCCGAAACCGCTGGCCACTCGAATCGCCTTCGTGACCGGTGCCGGATCGGGCATCGGCAGGGCGATCGCCCAGCGGCTCGCCGCGGAGGGCGCCTGCGTCGTGGTCGCCGACATCGACCCGGCAAGCGCGGAGGCCGTGGCCCGCGAGCTCGGCGGGCCGGACGTCGCGATCAGCCTGACCGCGGACGTGACGGATGAGACGCAGGTCGCAGAGGCGTTCCGGCGGGCCGTGCTCGCGTTTGGTGGTGTCGATCTCGTGGTCAACAACGCCGGCCTGTCGATCTCGAAGTCGCTGCTCGAGACGACCGTGAAGGACTGGGACCTCCAGCACGACGTGATGGCCCGCGGCTCATTCCTCGTTTCCCGCGAGGCGGCCAGGATCCTGATCGACCAGGCGATGGGCGGCGACCTCGTCTACATCGTCAGCAAGAACGCGCTCTTCGCGGGTCCCAACAACGTCGCCTACGGCGCATCCAAGGCGGACCAGGCCCACCAGGTCCGGTTGCTCGCCGCCGAGCTCGGCCAGTTCGGGATCCGGGTGAACGGGATCAACCCCGACGGTGTCGTGCGCGGATCCGGCATCTTCGCCAAGGGCTGGGGGGCCGACCGAGCCCGCACCTACGGGATCCCGGAGGACAAGCTCGGCGAGTTCTATGCCCAGCGAACGCTGCTCAAGCGCGAGGTCCTGCCGGAGCACGTTGCCGCGGCCGTCTTTGCATTGACCGGCGGCGACCTCAGCCAGACGACCGGCCTCCACATCCCGGTCGACGCGGGTGTCGCGGCGGCGTTCCTGCGGTGACCGGACGGTTCGTCAGGTGACCGGCCGGCTCGTCGCGGCCGTCGACCTCGGCGCGTCGAGCGGCCGGGTGATGGTCGGACGCGTTGGGCCGAATGAGCTCGAGCTGACCGAGGTCCATCGGTTCCCGAACGACCCGGTTCGCCTTCCCGACGGCCTCCACTGGGACATCCTGCGTCTCTATCGCGAGGTCCTCGCCGGCCTTCGGGAGGCGACCCGAGCTGCCGACGGCCTGGTCAGCATCGGACTCGATTCGTGGGCGATCGATTACGGGCTGCTCGACGCCGATGGAGCGCTCCTCGGAGATCCGTACCACTATCGCGACGAGCGGTCGGCCGCCGCGGTGGACGCCGTCCACCGGATCGTCGAACCGGCCGATCTCTATGCACGAACCGGCCTTCAGTTCCTGCCGTTCAACACGATCTACCAGCTGGCGGCCGCGCGCGAGACGGGGGCGTTTCGGGCCGCTCAGACGATGCTCATGATCCCCGACCTGGTCGGCTACTGGCTGTCGGGCGTCCGTGTCGCGGAGGTGACGAACGCCTCGACGACGGGATTGCTGGACGTCCACCGCCGGACGTGGGATGTGGACTTGATGGAATCCCTCGCGATCCGGCCGTCGCTCTTCGCGCCGCTCGGGGCACCCGGCGACGTCATCGGCGAGTTGCGGGACGACGTTCGCCACGAGATCGGTGCTTCGGCGGAGACGCTGTTGACGCTCGTCGGCTCGCACGACACGGCCTCAGCCGTCGTCGGCGTCCCGGTCGACGGCGCCTCGTCCTTCGCTTACATCGCCTGCGGCACGTGGTCCCTCGTCGGCGTGGAGCTCGAGCACGCGATCCTGACCGAGGAAAGTCGCCAGGCGAACTTCACCAACGAGGCCGGCGTGGACGACCGGGTCCGCTACCTGCGCAACGTCATGGGACTCTGGCTGCTCCAGGAATCGCTCCGGACATGGGAGCTCGAGGGAAGCGCGGACCAGCTGCCGGCCCTCCTCATAGCCGCGGCTGAGCTGCCGCCAGATGGACCGGTCATCGACGCGGACGATCGATCCTTCCTGCCGCCGGGAGACATGCCGGCACGGATCGTGGCTGCGTGTGTCCGACAGGACCAGCCCATCCCGGCCTCGAGAGCCGAGTTCGTGCGGTGCATCCTCGACAGCCTGGCCGCCGCCTACGGCCGAACGGTACG
>DATHGS010000043.1:0-4155 GCA_035490155.1 Candidatus Methylomirabilota bacterium
CACGCCGTGTCGACCGCCCGCCGAGCGGCCGCCACGCTCGGGCACCAGCGGCGGACGACTGCAGCCACGGTTTCGGCGATTCCGGCCATCGTCGAGACCGCCAGGGGGCCACCGGGCAGGACGCGGTTCGCAGTCGGGTCAAAGCCGATCGCGGCAAAGACATCGCCCGATACCGGCCGACCCGTCGCGACGTCGAGCCGCCGACCGATGTCGACCGCCCAGCCGGACCACATCGCGGCAAAGTCGATGAGCGTGCCGTCCTTGTCGAAGACGATCAGCTCGATCCCGTCGAGGAGCGGCGACAGCTGCGTGGCGGCGTTCAGGGCACGGATCCGAATTGCGCTAGCGGACGTCGACACCGACGATGCGGTCCCAGTTGGCCGCGATCAGGTCGGTGGCATTCGCCTGCTGAGCGACGCTCGGAAAGACGACCGGGGAGGTCTCGGGCAGCTTGGCGAGCGTCTCGACCGGGATCGCGT
This sequence comes from Candidatus Methylomirabilota bacterium, assembly GCA_035490155.1. Taxonomy (GTDB): domain Bacteria; phylum Chloroflexota; class Limnocylindria; order Limnocylindrales; family CSP1-4; genus CF-46. The sequence continues at coordinate 480 of DATHGS010000043.1, forward strand.
CGCGCGCCGCCAGGTCGTCGAAACGGATTGGATGGCAGTACCCATCGAGGAGCAGGTTCTGGCCCTGGTCGCTGTAGAGGAATTCCAGCCACAGCCGTGCGGCGTTCGGGTGCTCGGCGTGGGCACTGATCGCCTGCGCATTCGCCAGCGCCAAACGCCCGGCCGCCGGGACGGCGACCTCGATCTGCGCCCCTCCCGCCGGTGCGTCGCGATGGGGAAGGGATTCGTATGTCCAGCGCATCGTCACGGGCGTCTTACCGTCGTCGATCGTTGCTGGCGTCGCCGCCCGCGGCAGCAGGTTCCCGGCCGTTTCGAGCTCCTTGAAGAAGTCCAATCCCTTTCGCGCGTCGTCGAGCGTTCCGCCGTTGGCCAGGGCCGCGGAGTAGACGGCAAACGCGCCATCGCCGGATGTTCGGGGGTCGCCTGCGAGCGCGATCTGAGCCTTGTACCGGGGGCCCAGCAGGTCCGCCCACGCCCCTGGAACCGATGGGACCACCGCCGTGTTGATCTCGAACGACACGACCCCGTAGTAGTTGCCGGCCCAGGCGCCGTCGGGGGCCTTGAGCCCGTCGGGGATCGAGCTCCACGTCGATACCTTGAATGGCTCGAGAAGGCCGGTGGCCGCTCCCTGGGCGGCCGCCATCGATAGATCGACCACGTCGGGCGCCGCCGCGCCGCCAACCGTGGCGGCGATCGCCTGGAGCTGGTCCGCGGGGGACGCGCCTGGGTCGAGCTCGGTTACAGTCAGCTCGTACGAGTGGCTGAACGTGTCGATGATTCCGGCGTAGTTGCAACGGTCTCGTGGCAGGCCGATGACGGTCAGGCTGCCCTCGGCCTGGGCAGCCGCGACGAGGCCCTGATCGGCGCCAGAAACCGGGGGGCCTGAAGGCCCGTTCAGCCCGTTCGACCCGCCATCGATCGAGGCCGATGGCGCCAATGGCTCCGACGGCGACGCGCTGCTCGATTGGCCCGTCACACAGCCAGAGATGAGGGCGGCAATCGCGATTGCCGCGATCGCGCCGGGCGCGATCGGGACGGCCGTCGCTCGGGCGCCGGGTCGCCGGTACGGACCGGGCAGTCTTCTCGTCGTCGAAACGACTCGGCTCCTTGGTGGCGAGGACGCAGCGGTCGTGCGTCGTATCGCGATTGTGCGCCAGCGAGATGCCGGTGTCTCTAGGCCCTCCGGTCCCAGGCCCCCGTGACCTAGGCTCCCGCGACGACGTCGACGACAGGTGCCGGTCCCGAGCCGATCACGAGACAGGCCTCGCGCGGGAAGGAGAGTGTGACCGTCTCGTCGATCGCGGGCGGGTCGAGGTTCGGGTCGTTGAAGGTGTCGAGCGAAAGAGTCGTCTGACTGTCCGGCAGGTGGACCCGGATCCGGACGATCGAGCCCAGGAAGCTCGCATCCTCGACGACGCCGCGAAGCCGGTTGACGCCGCCGCCCTCGCCCAGTTCGATGCTTTCGGGACGCAGGGCGATCGTGACCGTCGAACCGTCGTGCGCATCCGTGATCGGCTTCGCGCTCCGGATTTCCTGGCCGTCGACGGAGATGCGCCCCTCGCCACCTTCGATGACCTTCGCAGCAAGGAGGTTCAGCGTCCCGACGAACGAGGCGACAAACGGCGTTGCCGGGAAGTTGTAGATGTCGGCGGGCGCGCCGATCTGCTCGATTCGCCCTTCGCTCATGACCACGACCCGGTCGGACAGCGACAGCGCCTCCTCCTGGTCATGGGTCACGTAGACCGTCGTGATCCCGAGCTGGCGCTGGATCGTCCGGATCTCCTTGCGCAGGACGATCCGGATCTTGGCATCGAGCGCGGACAGCGGCTCATCGAGGAGAAGGACCTGCGGTTCGAAGGCCAGCGCGCGGGCGAGTGCAACTCGCTGCTGCTGGCCACCCGACAGCTGGTACGGGAAGCGGTTGCCGCGATCCTCGAGGTGGATCAGGGCGAGCAGCTCCTTTACGCGCTTGTCGATCTGCGCCTTCGGGCGCTTTCGCACCCTGAGCCCGAAACCGATGTTGCCCGCGACGGTCATGTTCGGGAAGAGGGCGTATGACTGGAAGACCATCCCGACATTGCGCTGGTTCGGCGGACGATGGGTCACGTCCACGTCGTCGATCACGATCGCGCCGCGAGTCGGCAGCTCGAACCCGGCGATCATCCGCAGCGTTGTGGTCTTGCCGCAGCCGGACGGACCGAGGAACGAGACGAATTCGCCGCGCTGGGCGGCGAGGTTGAAGTCTTCGACGGCGTTGACGTCGCCGAATCGCTTCTGGACACCTGTCAGCTCGAGGAACGTCATGAACCGAAGGCCTCCATGGCTCAGTGGGCCCCGCCGACCTGGATGCGAGTCCGCGACCCGCGGCCGATCAGCGCGATGGCGATCATCGCCAGCCAGGTCACGCCGAAGCTGATCAACGACACGGCGGCCGGCTCGTAGGTTCGGTTCGCGCCGAGCAACGCAAGGTACGGCCCGAACGCCGGCCGGGCAAGATAGACGGCCATCGTGAACTCGCCGATGACGATGGCGAGGCTGAGGAAGGCCCCCGACAGCAGGGCGACCCGCAGGTTGGGCAGGATGATCCGGACCAGGATCGTGAACCAGCCGGCGCCCATGCTCTGGGCAGCCTCGGTGAGTGTCCGGATGTCGATCGCCCGCAGCCCGGAATCGACCGATCGGTACATGTACGGCAGCGACAGGACGATGTAGGCGAAGACCAGCAGCGCGCTGCTGCCGATATCCGTGTTCGTGAACGGCAGCGGTGGCCGGCTGTATGCACGGATCAGGCCGAAGACGAGGACCACCGGCGGGATGACGAACGGCAGGAGGGTGATGAACTCGACGAACGGCCGCAGCCGCGGGGCGCGGAGGCGGACCCAGTAGGCGGTCGGAACGATGAGCGCGATGCTCAGCACGACGGTGATCAGCCCGATGACGAACGAGTAGATGAGGCTGGAGAAGAACCGTGGATCGGCGAACGAATTCGTGTACGCCGCGAACAACGGCTTCGCCCGCATGGAGATGATGAAGGTCGCGATCAACGGCACGGTGAAGTAGAGCACCCCGATCAGGAAGATGATCCAGGCCCAGGGTGAGCCCCAGTTCCGGCGCGGACGGTCCGACGTGACCGCCGAGGTCGCGACCGATTCGAGCGCTCCCGGGGCTCGGGAGCCGATGGCGGGTCCGGTCATCGCAGCCACCTCTCCGAACGCCGCTGGAGCAGCGTGTAGCCGACGATCGAGATGCCCATGACCGCGACCATCCCCATGGCCATCGCATAGCCGAGCCCGACGTTGTGGAGGACGTCGCCGCTGATCTGGTTGCCGATGGCGAGCGGCACGAGGGACACCTGGCCGGCGGTCAGCTGATAGGCCGTCGCCTGCGCCCCGAACGAGTTTCCGAAGAGCAGGATCATGCTGCCGAGCAGCGTCGGGGTCAGGATCGGCAGGGCGATCCGTCGCCAGTACTGGAAGCCCGTCGCGCCCATGTTCTCGGCCGCCTCGCGCCACTCGGGTTTCAGGCCGTCGATCGCCGGGGCGATGATGAGGACCATCAGCGGGAACTGGAAGTAGAGGTAGACGATCTCGATGCCGATCTTCGAGAAGATCGTGAAACCGCCCGCGTAGAGGTGGATGCCGATGCCGTTGAGCAGGACCGTCAGGATCCCGGTCGT
>DATHGS010000044.1:0-2638 GCA_035490155.1 Candidatus Methylomirabilota bacterium
AAGGCCACCGCGAAGTCGACACCCACGGCGAGCAGCTACCACGGGCGCAATCACGTCTGGATCCCGACGCTCGGGATCAACCGCTCGATCGCGTCGTTCCCGTGCTCCCGCTCGCGCCCGCCCGACAACTACGTCTACCGCTGGGGTTGCGCCGGAACCAACAACGTCTACCTGCTCGGTCACGCCTACAGCGTCTTCAAGCCGCTCCACGATGCCTATGTCGCTGGCCGCCTGAAGAAGGGCATGAAGGTCTTCTACACCGACGGGAACGGTCGCGTCCGGACGTATGCCGTGGTCTGGTGGAAGGTCACCCCGCCGACGACTTCGGCGTCATGGGCCTGGGCCGCCCAGTCGCGACCGAGCATGACCCTCCAGACCTGCCTCGGTGCCAACAGCGAATACCGACTGATGGTTCGGCTCATCGCCATCGGCTAGGCGATACTCGACGAGGCAGTCGTCTCGCGGACCGGCGATCAGACGACGCGCAGGTCGAGGATCTTTCTGGCGATCACGAGGCGCTGGACCTGGCTGGTCCCCTCCCCGATCTCGGTCAGCTTCGCGTCCCGCAGGTACCGCTCGACGTGGTACTCCTCGACGTAGCCGTAGCCGCCGTGGATCTGGATCCCGTTGTTCGTCGCCCGTGAGCTGACCTCCGACGCGAACAGCTTCGCCTCAGCGGCGGCAAGGCCGTAGTCGCGGCCCTTGTCCTTCAGCCAGGCTGCCCGCCAGACCATCTGCCGGGCAGCCTCGATCTCGGTCGCCATGTCGGCGATCATGAAGGCGACCCCCTGGAACGTCCCGATCGGCCGACCGAATTGCTCGCGCGTCCGGGCATACGGGATCGACGCGTCGAGCGCGGCCTGGGCGAGGCCGACCGCGAGGGCGCCGATCGAGATCCGCCCGCCGTCGAGGATCTTGAGCATCATCCGGAAGCCGTCGCCGCGCGGGCCAAGCATGTTCGCGGCCGGGACGCGGACGCCGTCGAAGAGCAGCTCGCCGGTCGCAGATGCATGGAGGCCCATCTTCTCCTCGAGCCGCCCGATCGAGAAGCCGGGCATGTCGGCGGTCACGATGAACGCGCTGATCTCGGCGTCGCCCTTCGCCGTCTCGCCCGTTCGGGCGGTCACGATGTAGGTGCCGGCCTGGCCGGCGTTCGTGATGAACCGCTTGCCACCATCGATCACCCACGTCCCGCCGTCCGGGCCGTCCTCGTGGCGCGCCGTCGTCCTCGTTCCGCCGGCGTCACTGCCCGCTCCCGGTTCGGTGAGCCCATAACCACCGAGGACCTCGCCCGATGCCATCGGCACGAGGAAGCGCGCCTTCTGCTCCGGGCTGCCGGCCAGGTGGAGCGGCCCGCAGCCGAGACTCGTGTGGGCCGCTACGATCAGCCCGAGCGATCCCCAGACCCGGCCGATCTCCTCGATCGCGATCGCATAGGCGAGGGTGTCGAGGCCGGCGCCGCCCTCCTCCTCCGGGTACGGGATCCCGAGCCAGCCCATGCGGCCGATGCGCTTGACGATCTCGATCGGGAAGCGACGAGCCCGCTCGAACTCGTCCACGACCGGCGCGACCTCGTTGCCGAGAAAGTCCCGGATCGTGTCGCGCAGGAGGACGTGTTCAGGGGGCAGGTCGAGGTCCATGTGGCCGAGACTACCACCGGCCTGCGGACGCGGGATGGTGGTGCTAGCCTTCCCAGATGCCTGCGCCGAGGACACTGGCAGCGCCGCTCGAATCACGTATCCGGGCGCCCCGTCGTGACGTGTTCGACCCCTCGACGGCGGGGTCGTCGTCACTCCGGCGCGACATCCTCGTCCAGCTCCGGCGCGAGGGTCCCAGCTCGCCCGAGCACATCGCGACGGCCCTGCACGCGAGTCGGACGGGCGTGCTCCAGCAGCTCAGGTCGCTCGAATCGGCCGGCTTCGTCGATCGACGCACGGTTCGCCACGGGGTCGGCCGGCCGCGGCACCTGTACGACGTCACCCCGAGCGCCCAGGTCGCCTTTCCGAGCAATTACGACGCGCTGGCGGCCGGGCTGATGGCAGCGATCGGCGCGGTCGGTGGGGACGAGCTCCTCGGCGAGGTCTTCGACATCCGCCGCCAGCTGATCGCCGACCAGGTCCGGAGCCGACTCGCGGAACGCCTGCCCGCCGACGCGCCGCTCGAGGCGCGGGTCCGCGAGCTCGCGGTCATCCAGGACGAGCAGGGTTACCTGTCGAACGCGACCGTCGATGCGGACGGCGCGATCCGACTCCACGAGTGCAACTGCGCGATCTTTGGGATCGCCTCGGCGTCGTCGGTTCCGTGCGAAGCCGAACTGGACCTCTTCCGGGAGGTCCTGGGCGCCGACATCGTTCGCGAGACGCACATCGCCTCGGGCGATCGCACCTGCACGTACCGGATCGTGGAGACCGCCGAGCAGGCAACGTCCCCGCTGAACCGGTAACCGCCCACCGAGGTCGGAGGCGGAGCTCAGCGACGCCATCCTCCCGAGGTTTAGGCCTCTTCGCGCTCGACGACGTCACGCCGGGCGGGCCGCAGCCGGCTCGTCTCGACATCGGAGACGTTCGGGACGAAGGAGGCGGCAAGCGACGTCGCCGCAGCCTGCTCCTGGTCCTCGACCGACAGGATCCCCAGCCGA
>DATHGS010000045.1:0-6025 GCA_035490155.1 Candidatus Methylomirabilota bacterium
GCGAAGCGGCTGATCGCCTCGAGGCCCTCCTCGCTCATCGGGACCTTGACGACGATGTTGCGGGCCAGCTTGGCGAACTTGCGACCTTCTTCGAGCATCCCCTCGACGTCCTCGGCGACGACCTCGGCGGACACTGGCCCCGAGGTGATCTTGCAGATCTCCTGGAGGACCTCCTCGTAGGTCATGCCGCTCGTCTTGGCGAAGAGCGTCGGGTTGGTGGTGACGCCGTCGAGCACGCCCCAGCGGTGGACGGTCCGAATTTCTTCGATGTCGGCTGTGTCGAGGAAGATCTTCATGAGGGGCGCTCCTGGCAGTGTGGGCAGTCCAGTAATCGTACGCCCGATCGCGACCCAACCCCTGTCGCCGACAGATCGGCGCGGGACCGTCGCTGCCGTTGCCGCCGGTCGGTCAGACCGCCGTCGCGCTCGCCCGTCGGTCGAGGACGTAGCTCATCGCGGTCAGCGCGATCCCGACGGCGACGATGGCAAGAATGACGAGGAAGAACGGATCGCTCGTCCGGACGAAGAGGCCGATGAGCGTCGCGCTGATCAGGAGTCTGATGACGATCGTCGTCGGATACAGGACCTCGAGACGGTATCGGATCATCTGGACCACGAGGATCCCGAGCCCGATCAGGAGGACGCCGGCGAGCCTGAACGGCGCGTCGTCGTACGTGCGGTTCGAGAGCAGGAGCTTGGTCGCGAAGTCGGGCACGAGCAGGAGGAGGGTGCCGGCCGGAAGGAGGTAGCCGGCGAGGTAATAGAGACTCAAGTGCGTGCGGTTCACCGATCCACCCCTCAGCTTCGTGCGGGTCGCCCGCGCCCGCCAATCGTTCGGCAGCGTAGCAACGGCTCCCTGGTGAAACAAGCGCAGGGGGGCGGTAACGCGGAAATCGAAATGAGCCTCCGGTTGCGCAAGCTTTACCGGCCGCTCATCCGTGTCTCATTCATCGGCAGCGAAGATGGCAACGTGCTCCTGTTTCACATCGAGGATGACCATGAGACTCCTGCTCGTTGAGCCAGACCCACGCCTCGCCGGGCAACTCCAGGAAAGCCTCGAGTCGGAGGGTTACGTGGTCGATCTCGTCGGATCGCTCGCGGAGGCACGCGAGACGGTGGGCGCGGCCGACTACGCGGCGGTCCTGATGGATCTCTACGAAACCCAGCCCGCCGTCCTGCCTGGCGACCACCGGCACGGAACACGCCTGGGCTCGGCCGACGACACAACCTCGCCGCTTGACGCCGACATCTGGTTCGGCTGAGCTGACGCCGAACTCACCGTCGATTTTGGCTCGGCGGCCGCATCAGACCGACGTGGCGGTCTCCGCGGCCGATGACTGCCCGTCAGCCGACACCTGAGCAGCGGCCGCAGACTCGACGAGCGACGCCGACCTCGTCCTGAACTCTGGCTCGCGGCCGTCGCGGACCGCCAGCGACGCGGTGACGAAGCCGTCGAACAGCGGATGCGGCCGCTCCGGGCGCGACTTGAACTCCGGGTGGAACTGGCTCGCCACGAACCACGGGTGGTCCTTGAGCTCGACGATCTCGACCAGCCGCCCGTCCGGGCTCTGGCCGCTGAGGATCATGCCGGCGGCCTCGAGGGTCTGGCGGTAGCGGTTGTTCACCTCGAAGCGGTGGCGGTGGCGCTCGTAGATGACCTCGGCGCCGTACACCGCGGCGGCCTTCGAGCCGGGGGTCAGGCGGGCCGGATAGAGGCCGAGGCGCATCGTCCCGCCCTTGTCCTCGAGCTCGCGCTGGTCGGGCATGAAGTCGATGACCGGGTGCTCGGTGAACATGTCGAACTCGGTCGAGTTGGCGTCCTTCGAGCCTGTCACCTCGCGGGCGAGCTCGATGACGGCGCACTGGAGGCCGAGGCACAGGCCGAGGTACGGGACCTTGTGATCGCGGGCGAAATGGGCGGCGAGGACCTTGCCCTCGATGCCGCGATGACCGAAGCCGCCCGGGACGAGGATGCCGGCCGCGCCGTCGAGCGCGGCATGAAGGTTGTCGTGGGTGAGCGCCTCCGAGTCGACCCAGCGGACCTTGGCGTCGACGCCGTGCGCCCAGGCGGCATGTCGGAGCGCCTCGGTCACCGAGAGGTAGGCATCCGGCAGCTCGATGTACTTGCCGACGAGGGCGATCTCGAGGCTCGGCTTCGGTGCCTTGATCCGCTTCACGAGGGCGCGCCAGGAGTCGAGGTCGGGCTCGGCGTCGGGATCGCCGAGGCCGAGCTCGCGGACGACGAGCCGGCCGAGACCGGCCGCCTCGAACATGAGCGGCACTTCGTAGATTGTGTCGGCGGTCTCGGCGGGGATCACCGCGTCGGTCGCCACGTCGGTGAAGAGCGCGATCTTGTCGCGGATCTCGTCGCTCACCGGATGGTCGCTGCGGAGGACGATGACGTCCGGCTGGATGCCGATCCCGCGGAGCTCCTTGACCGAGTGCTGGGTGGGCTTCGTCTTGAGCTCGCCCGTGGCGGCGAGGGCCGGCAGCAACGTCACGTGGATGTAGAGGACGTTTGCCCGTCCGACGTCCTTGCGCATCTGGCGGATCGCCTCGAGAAACGGCAGGCTCTCGATGTCGCCGACGGTCCCGCCGACCTCGACGATGACGACGTCCGGATCGCCGTCACGAGCGACCCGCCCGATCCGTTCCTTGATTTCGTTCGTGATGTGGGGGATCACCTGGACGGTCCCACCTAGGTAGTCGCCGCGGCGCTCCTTGGCGATGACCGCCTGGTAGATCCGGCCGGTCGTGACGTTCGAGAGCTGGGTCAGGTTCTCGTCGATGAAGCGCTCGTAATGGCCAAGGTCGAGGTCGGTCTCGGCGCCGTCGTCGGTGACAAAGACCTCGCCGTGCTGGTAGGGCGACATCGTCCCCGGGTCGACGTTGATGTAGGGGTCGAGCTTGAGAATCGAGACGTGAAGGCCGCGAGCCTTGAGGAGTCGTCCGACGCTGGCGGCGGTGATGCCCTTGCCGAGTGAGGAGGTGACGCCTCCGGTCACAAAGACATACTTCGCCATGGGTTCGGTCCTCCGGGGGTTTTTCCAATGCTATCGAATCCGGGCCCAGGATGCGAATCGAAATCGTCGCGAAGCGGGGCCGCGGGGGAGCGGCGCGGCCCCCCAGGGGAGTTGCGCGGCGCCCCGGAGAGTTGGCGACTGACGCGCGGGTCGCGGAGTGGCGTCGCGGCTGGGTCGCGGTCACACTCAATGAGTGTGACGCTGGGTGGAAACGTTCAGATCAGGGCAGCCTCGTCGCGAGGGTTGGCCGGTAGCGGACGATGTCGCGCCTCGTGATCAGCACGCCGCTCAGGATGATCGCCCCGCCAATGACTTGGCCGGGACGGATTGGCTCCTGGAGGAAAAGGAACGCAAGGAGGACGGCGAGAGCCGGGACGAGGAACTGGAGCGCGGCCGTCCGGGTCGGTCCGACGACCTTCACCCCGTTGAGGACGATGACGTTCGAGACACCCGCAGCGAGCAGGCCCGAGTAGAGGATCGCGCCGACCACATCGAAGCCGAGCGGGATGCGATCGAGGCTCGCCAGCTGGAGGAGCCCGAGCGGCGCAAGCACGACGGTCCCGGCGAGCGTCGCCCAGGCCGTCGCCCGGAGCGGCGAGTGACGCCGGACGAACGGCGCCCCGAATGACGTGTAGATCGCCCAGCAGACGGCCCCCGCCAACGTGACCGCCTCGCCGACGATCGAGCCGCCGAGGCTGAGGCCCGCCCCGGACGCGACGACGACCACGACCCCAACGAACGAGACGATGACACCGAGGAGCTTGAGCGGCGTCAGGACGTCCGATCTGGCGACAACCGACAGCAGGGCAACTAGGACGGGTGTGGCCGCGATGAGCAACGCCGAGTCGCCGGCCGGCACGGTCGTCAGGCCAGTAGTCCACAGGATCTGGTACGCCCCGAAACCAATCGCACCGAGTCCCAGGATCGCCACAAGGTCGCGACGTGGCAAGCCGACGCTGCCCTCTCGCCAGCGGAGCAGGACGAAGAGCGTTACCGACGCGAGGGTGAACCGCAGGAACGTGAAGCCGACCGGCGGCAGCTGGGCAACGGCCGACTTGACGACGATGAAGTTGGCGGCCCACAGGACCATGACCGCGAGGACGCCGATCTCGGCGAGTCGGCGGTCGGCGGCCGATGGACCGTGGACGCCCGATGAGACCGAAGAGCGCGCGGCGGGTGCAGGCCCGGACATGCCGACGCCCGCCGGTCGGTCGGCGGGCGTCAATTCCCCCGGGGTCGCCTCCTGCCCGGATTGGGCGATCGGTGCCGGTGGGTCGGTTGCGTCTATCAGGCGCCTTCGCGATCGAGCTCGAGGATGTCCTCGTCGTCCTCTTCGGTCACCTTGAGCCAGACGAAGAGACCCGCCAACACGACAAGCGGGATGACGATCATCGCGGCGAGCGTGATCCCGAGTGCGACGGCGACGGTCTTGAGAGCCTTCATGAGGAACCTCCTGCTACTGCGTGGGCTGGCGACGTTGAGTGGTTGATCAGGATGGTGCGCCCGACGGCGCTCCGCCGCTGGGTGTGGCGGCCTCCTGGTGGCGGAGCGTGGGGCCTCGCGCGATCATCTCGGTGACATCATCTGCAGTGAATTCCGCGAGGACGTGTTTGCTGCCGGCCTGGCCGGACATCAGCAATCGGACGACGAAGGCGCCGTCCTGCTCGAAGAAGAAGACGTCATGCGGCCTCTGCTCGTCCATATACCGCCCGAGAACCCGGAACGCGTTCTCGTAGTGGCCGGCGTCGCGGACTGGCTCAGGCGGCGGCTGGCCACGGCGGGCGATCGATTCCTCCATGAACCGGGCGATGTCGTCATCGAGGAAGGTCAGCGTCTCCTTCGATTGCGTGCCGACAGAGTCCGACCAGGTCCCGCCCCCGCCGCCGCTGACCACGATGCCCTGGACGATGAAGCCGTCAGGTGCCTCGACGAGGAGCACCTCCGTCATCCGGCGCTGGTCGAGGAACGCGCCGATCGAACGAAAGACCTCCTCGAAGTCCTGGCGCGGGCTGCCCTCGTAGATCCGCATCGAGTCTCCTCTGCACGCCGCCTGCGCCGCCGCAGTGTCGAGAGCGTCAGGACCCGGTGGTCTGATCCAGCAGCCCGCGATCCTTTGCCCGGCGGTCGCTCGTCAGGAAGACGGCGATGGCTCCGAGTGTAGCCACCGCTCCGGTCGCCAGCAAGGCGACGAAGGTCAGAAGGGCGTCCGGCCGTCCCTGGCCGGCCAGCGACGCGAACAGGGAGCCCGACCCGCCGACGGCCGTCAGGCCGCCCGGGAACAGGATCGTGCCGGTGGCCTTTCTCTCCGGTTCGGGCGCGAAATGCTCCGATATCGAACGCCGCCGGAAATCAATTCGCGCCGCCGGATTCGTCCGAAACCGGTATCCGGATTCGGAGGATCAAGTCAAAGGAAAGGGCTGTTGGCGGGCGTTCGGAACCGGATCACGTTGCCGGGCCGATGAACTCGGATGCTCAGCCCGGGACGGCCCTCGCGAGGAGCACTGCCAGCGCTCCGGCGACGCCCGCGTTGTTGACGATCAGCGCCGTATTGGCCCGGATTGAAGCCCCGTCGGTCAACTCGCCGATCCGGGCGAGCAGCCACGGGGTGAGGGCCGGGCCGGCAATGGCAGCAGCATCGGCCTCGTCGATCGCCCGCTCGATCGCCTCGGTGGCGATGTCGCCCGGAAGGGCGTCCGTCGGCGGGATTGGCACGCAGATGAGGATCGCCCCGCCGGAACCGAGGCCGAGATGCGTGTCGACGAGGCGAGCCGCAGACGCGACATCGGGGGCGGACGCGGGCGCACGAATGCCGAGCGTGCGCGCATAGAAGCCGGGCAGCTCGTCCTGGCCCACGGCCACGACCGGGACCCCTCGCGTCTCCAGATATTCGAGGGTCGCGGGGACGTCGAGGATCGCCTTCGGGCCGGCGCAGACGACCGCCATCGGGGTCCGCGCCAACTCCTCCAGGTCGGACGAGATGTCGAGGGTCGCGGGATGCGCGGA
>DATHGS010000046.1:0-3605 GCA_035490155.1 Candidatus Methylomirabilota bacterium
GGGCTGACGTTGACCGAGGCGGCAACGATGTTGACCTTGTTCTCGGCGACCACCTGGGTGATGTCGTTGAGCAGGCCAGTCCGGTCGTAGGCCTCGACGCGGATCGCGATCGGATAGCTCTGGGCCGGGGCAGACTCCCACTCGACTTCGATGAGCCGCGGGACCTCACGCTCGTTGAGGACGGTCGGACAGCTCTGGAGGTGCACCGTCACGCCCTTGCCGCGGGTGATGAACCCGACGATCGGGTCGCCCGGGATCGGGTGGCAGCACTTGGCAAAGCGCACGAGCAGGTCGCCGACGCCCTTGACCCGCACACCCCCGGTCCTGGCCGGGATCGACGCCGGGGCGACCGTCGGCAGCCCGACCTCCTCGTCGTCGACGACGCCGAGCCGGCTGACGACCTGCTGGGCGCTGATCGCGCCGTAGCCGATCGCCGCGTAGAAGTCGTCGAGCGTGTCCATGTTGTACTGCTTGACGACCTCGCCGATCTTGTCGAGCCCGACCGACTGGATGCTCTTGCGAGCGAGCCGGCGGAGCTCACGCTCGAGCGACTCGCGACCGTGGACGATGTTCTCGTCGCGATCCTTGCGCTTGAACCATTGGCGGATCTTCTCCCGGGCGTGGGAGGTCCTGACGACGTTCATCCAGTCGCGCGACGGGCCGTGCTCGCCCTTCGTCGTGACGATCTCGACGATGTCGCCGTTCTTCAGTCGATAGTCGAGCGGGACGAGGCGGTTGTTGACCTTCGACCCGATCGTCCGGTGACCGACGTCGGTGTGGATCCGGTAGGCGAAGTCGAGCGGCGTCGCCCCGGCCGGCAGGTCCTTGATGTCGCCCTTCGGCGTGAAGACGAAGACCTGGTCCTGGAAGATGTCGAGCTTGATGCCCTCGACGAATTCGGTCGCGTCGCTGACGTCGCGCTGCCAATCCATGAGCTGGCGCAGCCAGGCGAGCTTGGCGTCGTACTCGCGATCGGACTTCGTGCCCTCCTTGTAGCGCCAGTGGGCCGCGATCCCGACCTCGCTGACCTGGTGCATGGCATGGGTCCGGATCTGGATCTCGAGGGGCTTCCCGTCGAGGGCGATGACGGCCGTGTGGAGCGACTGATAGAGATTGTTCTTGGGGACTGCGATGTAGTCGTCGAACTGGCCCGGGATCGGGCGCCACAGGGCGTGGACGACGCCGAGGGCCGCGTAACAGTCGCGGACCTCGTCGACGAGGATGCGGATCGCGTAGACGTCGTAGATCTCGCCGAATTCGGCGTTCTTTCGCTGCATCTTCTTGAAGATGCTGTAGATGTGCTTCGGCCGACCCTGCATGTCGGCTTCGATACCGGCCGCCTTGAGCGCTGGCTCCAGCTCGGCGATCGCCCGCTCGATGTAGCCCTCGCGGCCCTTGCGCCGCGTGTCGAGCAGCCTTGCGAGCTCGCGGAAGCGTTCCGGCTCGAGGACCTTGAAGGCGAGATCCTCGAGCTCCCACTTCATCTGCCAGATCCCGAGACGCTCGGCCAGCGGGGCGTAGATCTCCATCGTCTGGCGGGCGATCCGCACCTGCTTGTCGGACGGAAGGGCGTAGAGCGTGCGCATGTTGTGGAGCCGATCGGCCAGCTTGATGAGGACGACCCGGATGTCCTCGGCCATCGCGAGGAGCATCTTCCGGATGTTCTCGGCCTGCTGCTGTTCGTGGCTGTGGGTGCTGAACTTCGAGAGCTTCGTGACGCCGTCGACCATGTGGGCGACTTCGGCCCCGAAGCGGTCCTCGAGGTCGGTCAGGCCGTACTCGGTGTCCTCCGGGACGTCGTGGAGGATCGCCGCCTGGACGGCGACCGGGTCGATCCCGAGCTCGGCCGTGATCTGGGCCGAGGCGATCGGGTGCGTGACGTATGGCTCGCCGGTCGCCCGAACCTGGCCCGCGTGGGCCTCGACGGCGAGGTCGAACGCCGCCCCAACCGGGGCGAGATCCGCCTGCGGATAGTGCTTGGCGACCGTTTCGATGAGGTGGCTCCGGAGCGCCCCGAGGTCCGGCGTCCGGGCGGCCGCGACCGTTTGCGGCGCCGTTCGGCGCGGGCCCGTCGACTTCGCCCGCGTCTTCCGGGCGGGTCGCGGCGGGCGCGCGTCGTCGGGTGCGGTCGACGTGCGCGGCTGAGTCATGCGCGGAAGGATAGCAGCGGGTTCGACGCGGGCCGGTCGCGCGCTCAGCGAATCAGCGCGCCGACGTCGAGCGTCCCGCGCAGATCGAGGGCCTTCGAGGTGACCGCCAGGCCGGTCAGGTGGAACGGCAGCGACGGGTCGGGGTCGACGAGGCGGATCGTCGAGCCGTTCGCGACGACGCCAATGGACCCGTCTGAGGCGACAACCAGCTGGCCGCTGATCGTCAGCCCGGCGACCTTGACGCGAATGGTGTCCGGTGCGACAAGGCTGGCCGACGTGGGTTTGATTCCGTAGCTCGCCTCGAACGCGGCGAGGGCCATGGTGCTGACCGTCGCAGCGTCCACCGTGATCGTCGTTTGAGCGGCATCCGCCGATCCGCTCAGTTGGACATCGCCGAGGATCGGCTGGCCGCCGGTCCCGTGGAGCTGGACGCCGCCGAAGCGGCCCTCGGCCGTGGCGGCCGTCCGAGCGACCAGGTCGACCGAGCCGAGGCTGAGCTCGAGCGTCGCCAGCCGCAGCCCGTTCCAGCGAACGCCCGTGGCCGTGATGACGACGGACCTGGCCCGCCCGATGGCGAGCGTGAGAGGCGGATCTGCGGTCACCTCGACGTCGAGCGTGTCCGACGCAAAACCCGTCGAACTGAGGGTCGACCTGACGACCGCCGATGCGAGCGGCGGCCCACCGAACCAGACGCCGACGGCGAGGAAGGCGATCGCCAGGATGAGGACCGACAGGCAGCCGCGCATCGTTCAGACGACCCCGACGAAGCCGAGACGGGCAAGGGCATCGAGCGCGGTCGTCCGCTCGTCGTAGGCGACCGGCCCGTCTGGGCCGATGATCGAGTGTTCGTGGCCCTTGCCGGCCAGCACGACCACGTCGCCGGCGCGCGCCCTTTCGAAGGCGGCCTCGATGGCGGCCGGCCGGTCGGCGACGAGCAGCAGGTCGTGGTCACGGCGTGCCCCGACCTGCTCCGCCCCGCGGGCGATGTCGTCGAGGATCGCGTCACGATCCTCGCCTCGGGGATCCTCGTCGGTCACGACGACGAGGCGGGCTCGCTCGGCGGCGATCCGGCCCATCATCGGCCGCTTGTCCGTGTCTCGCTCCCCGGCCGAGCCGAAGACGACGATGAGCCCGCCGCTGCGGGCCGCGGCGACGGGGGCGAGGATGTCGAGAACGGCCTGCAGCGACGCGGGGGTGTGGGCGTAGTCGATGACCACGCCGAACGGCTGGCCGGCGTCGACCCGCTCCATCCGGCCGGGCACGCCCTCGACCGATTCGAGACCTGCCCGGACGGCGGCCGGGTCCAGGCCGAGCGCCTCCCCGAGGGCGACGACCGCCAACGCGTTGTGGACATTGAACCGGCCCGCGAGTCTGAGCTCGAGACGGTTCGAACCGGACGGCGCGTCGTAGGCGACCGTCAGCCGGCGGCCATCCTCCTCGCTATGGGTGGCCCGG
>DATHGS010000047.1:0-8376 GCA_035490155.1 Candidatus Methylomirabilota bacterium
TGTTCCGTCCAGAGCTTCTTGTCGGTCCGCTCCGTATTCCGCGAGACGACGGCATGGGCGGCATCGAGGATGAGCTGGGTCGAGCGGTAGTTGCGCTCGAGCTTGACCACCGTCGCGTCCGGGTAGTCGCGCTCGAAGTCGAGGATGTTCCGGATGTTGGCGCCACGCCAGCGGTAGATCGACTGGTCGTCGTCGCCGACGACGGCCAGGTTGCGATGCTTCGCGGCGAGGGCCCGGATCCAGAGGTACTGCGGTCGGTTCGTGTCCTGGTATTCGTCGACGTGGAGGTAGCGCCAACGATCCTGGTACCGAGCGAGGACGTCCGGTGCCTCGTCGAACAGCCGGACGGCCTCGAGCAGGAGGTCGTCGAAGTCGAGGGCGCCGACCTTCTTCAGGCGCTCGACGTAGCGAACGGCGAGACGGGCAATCACCTTTTCGTGGTGATTGACGGCGTTGTCGCGGAGGAACTCCGCGTCGAGCATCTCGTTCTTCGCGCGGCTGATCGCACCGAGGACGGCGCTCGGTCGGAACTCGCCGGTCAGCGGCATGTCCTCCTCGCGGAGGATCGTCTTCATCAGCGCCTGCTGGTCGTCCGTGTCGTAGACGACGAACCGGCGGCTGATCCCGATCGCCTCGCCGTCGCGTCGCAGGACACGGGCACAGAGCGCATGGAACGTGCCCGCCTGGACGTCGCGGCCCGGCTCGCCGACGAGCGAGATGATCCGCTCGCGTAGCTCCCCGGCTGCGCGGTTGGTGAACGTCACCGCGAGGATCTGCCACGGCTTGATCCCGCGGACGCCGACGAGATAGGCGATCCGGTGGGCAAGGACCCTGGTCTTGCCGGATCCCGCGCCGGCGAGGATGAGCAGCGGACCGTCGGTCGTGGTGACTGCCCGTGCCTGCTCCGGGTTCAGGGCCCGGACGATCTCTTCGGCGCGGCGGGCAGCACCGGCGGCCCTGGTCGCCTCCTGCTCGGCCTCGCGAGCCCGGCGCTCGTCCGGGCTGAGCTCCAGCGGCTGATCCCCAGGCAGTGGGGCATCGTGCAGCCAGTCGGGCTCGACGAGGCCAGTCGGCGGCGCCTCGGGAGCGTCGGCGAAGGCGGTCCCGAGGGTCTCCGGGGCATCGTCGGATCGGGTGTCGACGGTTCGTCGACGGGTCGAGGGGCTCACCCGCTCATTGTAGGTCGGGCGCCAACGCTGGGAATTGCGGGGAGCTCCCCCGACGACGAAGAAGCCCCGCGACGCAGGTGCGTCGCGGGGCTCTCTGGGCTGCGGCGGGAAAGGACTACGGAGCGATCTGATCGGCCGGCGGGGCGGAGACGCTGACCGATCCGTCGTACTTGAGATCGAGCGTGATGCCGACCGTCCCGATGTCCGGGCTCGTGATCGAAAAGACGAACCTCGCCGGGCGGAGGTCGTTCTTGCGGGTCCAGACGTCGAGGGTGAGATCGCCCGTCCCGCCGACGGTGGTCGCGGCGCTCGGCGCGAGGGACTGGAGGTCGGCCGAGGTGACCTTGAGCGTGACGTCGTAGCACTGCTGGTCGCCGCATGCCACGTCGGCGCCCTTGGCCGGCGGCGTCGGCAGCTTGGCCAGTGCCTCGTTGAGCTTGGTCACGACCTCGGCGACCTGGGCCGCGTCGCCGACGGAGGCCGAGGCGGACGGGTCGGCCGACGGGGTCGGGATGTCCGTCTTGCTGTACTTGTCCGGCGTCACGCCGGCCATACCGGCGAGCAGTCCGGTGATCTTGAGGTAGCCGACGTTGTCCAAGAGGATCGCGTCGACCTTCGTCCCGAGGATGGCCGGGGCGTCGACGCTGAACTTGGCTTTCTTGGCCGGGATGTCCATCGCGGCGCTGAGCGTCGTGGTGGACAGGTCGAGCGCACCCATGTTCGGGACGGTCACCTTGCCCGTGAAGGTGCCCGTCAGCTCGACGGTCTTGACGTCCTTGAGCGACAGGATCGTCTTGGTGAGGATGTCCTTGGGGTCGGTCAGCGCCGGCGCCGCCGGCGCCTGGCTGCCACAGGCGGCGAGCAGGAGCGATGCCACGCTGGCGATCGCGACGAGGCTGAGCATGAAGCGACGAGTCACTGGTTCTCCCCGAAAAGTGCTGGCTGGTCTTGCCACAGGTTCGTGGCTTCGGAAGGGTCGTGCCATGGACGCGCCCTGTCAAATCGCCGGAAGTACCGATTTCGGCCGGTCGACCATCGAACTGTTATGACGCTGATATGAGCTCGTAACCGTCGGCCGGTGCGCAATGCGCGGCCGTCAACGCCCACGGCGTCACACTCTCAGCATGGAACGTGACCCCGCCCTCGACGACGCGATCGAAACAGCGACCGACCGGACGCGCACGGCTCAGGGCGATGTCGAGGATGCGATCGAAGCCGAGGAGGCACCGCGGCCGACTGCAGCGGATCGGGTGGTCAGGCGTGCCGAGGACCTGCACGACCTGACGGCGCAGGCAGACGATGAACGGCGCGGTCTGCCGCCGCGGGAGCCGACTCCTGGCGAGCACCGGCAACGACGCGCTCGCTAGCCTCCTGGCTCAGCTCCGGCCTCGTACAGGAACAGCAAACGGTTCTCCATCTGACGTTCCTTCAGCTCGCTCCGACGCTTGTAGACGGATGAGGCGCCGACGTCGAGGCCGATGCCGAGCGCCAACGCGGCCAATCCCGGCAGCTCGCCAACGGTGGCCGTGGTGAACGAGATGGCGGCCTCGTCGGCGGTGCGAGCGCTTCGTGCCAGCAACTCACGACCCAGCAGGGTCGCAGTGCGACGCTGCCTGGCGACGTCCTCGAGCTCCTCGAGTGCCGGCGCAATTCGCTTCTCGCATGTGTCGCGGACCCCGCGCTCGAAATCCTCGTCGAGCGGCATCGCTTCGAGCTCGGCCTGCATCTTTGCGATCGCCCGGCGGAAGCGGATCAGCGGCACACCCAGCGTCTCGCGAGCTTCGAGAATGGCACTCATCGGCGCATCGGGAAACGCGTCCAGGCGGCCGATCAACCGCGACGCAAGGGCCGGCTGCGTCGCATGATCGAGGCGCGCCCCCGGCGCGCGGCCCTCGCGGATCATCGTCGCCAGCAGGCCATCCGGGGCGTCGTCGAACATCGGGTACGTGGGCGACGATGGCGCCACGATTTCGACAACGAGGTCGGCGAGCCACAGCGTCACCCTGGCCAGACCGGCGTCCGATTCGTTCAATCCGAGATGGTTCAGGTCGAGGACGCCGGCGCGGAGAGCCTGATCAAGCTCGCTGGCACCGGCCTCCTCGAGCATCGATTCGACCTGTGCCACCGCCTGCTCGGCACCTCTGTCCAGGCGTTCTACCAGGCCTCGTAGTACGAGCATCTCGCGCACGCTTTTTCGCCGCTTGCGGCGAAGCTCCTCGTAGACGTCTCGTGTCGCGGCCCCGTCCGGCAGCACATCCATCATCCCGAGGACCGCAGCCCGCCTGTGCTCGAGGTTTCCCGGGATGATGCCGGCCATCGAGGCGATGATCATCACGTTGGGGTTTGCCAGCGTCACCCGGTCGGCGTAGAGCAGCGCGGCCTTGACCAGCCTCGTCTCCCGGGACAGGTCAAGGGCGCCATGGCGAGTGATCGAACCCGCCACGATCGTGATGTGCAGCGAGGCCGGATCCGCGGTCACCCGCGCAGCCTACCGCCGTCAACTGCCTGAAATTACAAGACCCCCGGGACCGTAAGGTCGCCGGGGGTCCGTTCAGGCGCGTTTCAAGCGCTGGCTCAGAACCGCGTCATCGGGTGGCGGCGTCACGTTGGGCCGCCTTGAGCGATTCCTAGAAGTCCATCTCGCCCGGGTGGCCGTGACCACCGCCGGCGCCGGCCTTCTCCTTCTCCGGGATGTCCGTGATCAGGGTCTCGGTCGTGAGGACCATCGCCGCGATCGACGCCGCGTTCTGGAGGGCAGACCGGGTCACCTTGCGGGCGTCCACGATCCCCTTCTTGAACATGTCGCCGTACTCGTTGCGAAGGGCGTCGTACCCGTGACCGATCTTGGCGTTCCGGACCTGGTTGACGACGACCTCACCGGACTGGCCGGCGTTGTCGGCGATCTGCCGGGCCGGGGCCTCGAGGGCCTTGCGGACGATGTCGACACCGACCTGCGCGTCACCCTCGAGCTTGAGGGAGTCGAGCGCCGGGATCGCCTGGAGGAGAGCGGTGCCACCGCCGGCGACGAGACCCTCTTCGACGGCCGCGCGGGTCGTCGAGAGCGCATCCTCGATGCGGTGCTTCTTCTCCTTGAGCTCGACCTCGGTGGCCGCGCCGACCTTGATCACGGCGACGCCACCCGACAGCTTGGCGAGACGCTCCTGGAGCTTCTCCTTGTCGTAGTCGGATGTCGTGTCCTCGATCTGGGCCTTGATCTGGCTCATGCGGGCCTTGATCTGGTCAGGCGAGCCGGCCCCGTCGATGACCGTCGTGTCGTCCTTGGTCGCAACGACGCGACGGGCCGAACCGAAGTCCTCGACCGTGACCGAGTCGAGCTTCCGCCCGATCTCCTCGCTGATGACCGTGCCGCCGGTCAGGACGGCGATGTCGCGGAGCATCTCCTTGCGGCGATCGCCGAAGCCCGGCGCCTTGACGGCGAGGACCGAGACGGTGCCACGGAGCTTGTTGACGACGAGCGTCGCGAGAGCTTCACCGTCGATGTCCTCGGCGATGATCAACGTCGGCTTGCCCTGCTGGACGGCCTTCTCGAGGGCCGGAAGCATGTCCTGGACGCTCGAGATCTTCTTGTCCGTGATGAGGATGAGCGGATTCTCGAGAACCGCCTCCATCCGATCCGGGTTGGTGACGAAGTACGCCGAGAGATAGCCTCGGTCGAACTGCATCCCCTCGGTGTATTCCTTCTCGAGGCCGAGGCTCTGGCCTTCCTCGACGGTGATGACGCCGTCCTTGCCGACCTTGTCCATCACCTCGGCGATGATCTCGCCGACTTCCGGATCCGCGGCGCTGATCGCTGCCACGGCCGCGATCTGCTCGCGGCTGTTGACGTCGACCTTGTGCTTCTCGAGCTCGGCGACGATGACCTCGACGGCCTTCTCGATGCCGCGCTTGACGACCATCGGGTTGGCCCCGGCGGTCACGACGCGGAGACCCTCGGAGACCATCGCCTGGCCGAGAACGACGGCCGTCGTGGTGCCGTCACCGGCAACGTCGTCAGTCTTGGTCGCGACCTCCTTGAGGAGCTGCGCGCCCATGTTCTCGAACGGGTCGTCGAGCTCGATGTCGCGAGCGATCGTGACGCCGTCGTTGGTGATGGTCGGTGAGCCGAACTTCTTGTCGAGGACGACGTTCCGACCCTTCGGGCCAATCGTGACCTTGACAGCATCGGCGAGCTTGTCGATGCCACGCTTGAGTGAGCGACGAGCCGTCTCGTCGAAAATGAGTTGCTTAGACAATGTTCATGTCCTCCAGGAAATGTGTGGGTCGAGTTGTCGATCTGGATGGTGACCGGCGATGCGCCGGCGGCCCGACCGTCAGCCTTCGACGATCGCCAGGATGTCCTTCTGGCTGACGATGAGGAGGTCGTCACCCTCGATCTTGAACTCGGTCCCGGCGTACTTGGCGTAGAGGACCTTGTCGCCCTTCTTGACGTCCATGGTCTCGCGCTTGCCGTCCTCGAGGATCCGGCCCGGGCCGGCCGACAGGATCGTGCCCTCCTGGGGCTTTTCCTTGGCGGTGTCCGGCAGGACGATGCCGCTCTTGGTCATCTCCTCACGCGCGGATGGCTGGATCACGACGCGATCGCCGAGCGGGCGAAGCTTCGTGGCGGAAACGGTGGCAGTTGCCAACGTGCATTCCTCCTCTTGATGGCGGCCGTAGCTGGCCGTCGAGCGTGATTGATCGGGATCGACGGTCCCCGCGCGACAGCGTGACGACCACGTCCCGGACGATGATTTGAGCGCCGCGACGGCCCTGAACCGACCTCTTTGGCCCTTCTCCGGGCCCTGCGGATCGGCAGACCCGCGTCACTAGCACTCTCGATGTGAGAGTGCTAATACTGTAGTCGTCCGCGCGGAACGGTGTCAAGTCCGTGCGCCCGGCCGCGGAAGAGCACCGGAGCTCCAGCCCAAGCTCGACTCGTCCGAAATCGCACGCCGCCGGAGACCGCCTCCATTCCCGGACGATGCTCCGAAAGCGGATTCCGATTTCGGACGATCCCCGCATACAGAATTGAATTCCGGCGACGTTCGATATCGGACT
This sequence comes from Candidatus Methylomirabilota bacterium, assembly GCA_035490155.1. GTDB lineage: Bacteria > Chloroflexota > Limnocylindria > Limnocylindrales > CSP1-4 > CF-46. Next base: position 6,228 of record DATHGS010000047.1, read on the forward strand.
AAGTGAACTGGAGTTGCGTTGACCAGGCGACTGAAGTCGGCGCTCAGGCCGGGGCACCAACACGCCTGCTGCTCGGCAGCAAACGGTCGTAGTTGGTCACGAGCCGTTCTCCGAACGCGTCGCGGTCCTCTCCACGCTGGTCGGCAACCCAGCGCGCTGTCACGGCAACCCACTCCGGTTCGTTTCGGCGGCGCGGCGCGCCGGGCGGCGAGAGGAACGGCGAGTCGGTCTCGACGAGGATCCGGTCCGCCGGAACGAGGCGAGCCACATCGGCTGACGCCTCCTCGCCTGGCCGGAACACGAGGGCCGAGAAGCTCACGGCCGCGCCCAGCTCCAGCATCGCCTCCGCGTAGTCGAGGGGCCCGGAAAACGAGTGGATCAGGACCGGCGGCGGCTCGCTCCCGAACGCGCGGATCTCGGCCAGCAGCGCATCCTGGGCGTCGCGCTGGCCGTCGTTCGATCGGCAATGAAGGATCGCCGGCTTGCCGGTGTCGGCCGCGAGGCGGAGGTTGCGGCGAAGGTTCGCGAGCTGGGCGAGGATCGGCGAGAACACCCGATCGTAGTCGAGCCCGGTCTCGCCGATCGCCACGACTCGCGGATCGGCGGCCAGCGTGACGATCCCGGCCCAGGCGGCATCGTCGACATTGGCCGCATCGTGCGGATGCACGCCGACTGCGGCATCGATCCACGGGAAGCGATCCACGAGGGCGAGGGCGTCAGCGCACGAGGCGGGGTTCCAGCCGGGCACGAGGATTCGCTCGACGCCTGCAAGGCGCGCGCCACCGAGGACGAGCTCGACGTCGGCCTCGAACCGGTCGGCCTGGAGATGGCAGTGAGAATCGACGAGGCGCATCGGGCGATTGTCGCCGATGCGCCTCGGGGTCGCGCTGAGCCGGTCAGCGCGGTGCGGCCTCGTAGATCGCGATCGGGTTGCCCTCGCTGTCGGTGCCCGCCGCATACCAGCCCATGCCGGGAATCTCGGACTTCGGCGTCGTTACCGTGCCGCCCAGCTGCTTCACCTTCTCGACCGCCGCCTCGACAGAGTCGACGAGGATGTAGTTCCGCGTCTCGTTGCCGGCCGACTCCCCGCGCTTGCCGAGACCGCCGCCCAGGTCACCGGGTCCGGCCGTGTAGAGGTCGTAACCCGGGAAGTCCCCCATCTGGCGGAACTGCCAGCCGAAGACGCCGCTGTAGAAGCGCTTCGCCCGCTCCTCGTCGTCGTACGGGATCTCGATGTGGTTGTACTCACCGTGAGCCATGCCAGACCTCCTCCGCGTGTGGTTGGGAACATCCTATCGACGATCAGGAATCGGCCGAATCGACATCGAGTCGCGGGAAGAGCGGCTCCGGGGCGGTCAGTTGACCGGCCTCCCCGGCGTACGCTCCCCAGTGCAGCTCGTCGAGAATCGATGGGCCGCCGTTGCCGTCGGCGCCGTACGGGTACGGATAACCGAGCTGGGCGAGCACGCGCGGGGCGGTCAGCGGGAGGAACGGGGCGGCGGCCAGGCCGACGAGCCGGCACGCCTCGACGAGATCCCCGAGCACACCGCGCAGGCGCTCCCCGGCGTCAGCGTCACCCGCCTTCGCTGCCTTGGCCAGCTCCCATGGCTTCTCGGCGTCGACGAACCGGTTGGCGGCGCCGACGAACTCCCACAGCTCGGCGAGGGCCGTGTGGAGGAGACAACCCTCGACGGCGGCCCGATACGCCGGCAGGCAGGCCATCCAGGCCGAGGCGAGCGAGCCTTCGGTCGAGCTTGGTCGGTCACCGTCGAGGTAGCGGTTGACCATCGAGACGCTCCGGTTGACGAGGTTGCCGAAGTCGTTCGCGAGGTCGGCGTTGTAGCGCCGGACGAACGAATCCCACGAGACTTCGGCGTCGCGGTCGAACGGCACCTCGCGCAGCACAACGTAGCGCGCGCCGTCCGAGCCGAATGTCGCCACGAAATCGTTCGGGTCGAAGAAGTTGCCGCGGCTCTTGCTCATCCGCTCGCCGCCCCCCGACAGCAGCCAGCCGTGGACCCAGACCTTCTTCGGCGCCTCGAGCCCGGCGCTCCACAGCATCGCCGGCCAGTTGATCGTGTGGAAGCGAGCGATGTCCTTGCCGATCACGTGAAGGTCGGCCGGCCACCACCGCTCGAACTCGACGAGG
>DATHGS010000048.1:0-2130 GCA_035490155.1 Candidatus Methylomirabilota bacterium
GCCCCGTACCCGGACGGGCACGCGCGCCGAGCAACCGAAACCTGCGGTTGCCGGAACCGGCGTCCAAGCCGTGGCCAAGGATCCGGCGGGGAGTGGGACCCTGGTCAAGACCCCGCCTCCATCGCCGCTCCTCAGCGGTGAGGTCGAGGAGTCGCTGTCGCTCACCGGATCCGGCGTCGCTGTCGTCAATGCGAGAACGGTCGACGTGAGCCGTGGTGGGATCGGTCGCGTCCGGGCGGTGGACGTCGCGGTCTCGCAGGGCGGGATCGGGCTGGCCCAGGGCGAGCGGATCTCGGTCGAGATGGGCGGGATCGGCGCGGCGCTCGGCGGCGAGGTCAGGGTGACGCAGGGCGCGGTCAACGCCATCGTGGCTCGCGATGTCCGGATCGAGCAGGCCGGCGTCCGGACGATGATCGCCAATAACATCCACGTCGAACGGACGACTGGTGTCTTCGTCATGATCGCCCGACACGTCGAGGGCGACGTCCGGACCCTTCTCGACTGGCGCGGCGCTGTCGCCTTCGGGGCCGCGTTCGGCCTCGTCGTCTCGTTCTTCAGGCGCCGCCGCTGAGCCGGATCGAGGCGGCCGACCGGTCGCGGAGTCGGGCTGGGCTATACTCCGGGGCCGGACGGCGCCCTTCGCGCGACCGCCCCGACCGACTGCAGCCGGCGTCGCCGATAGGAGCCCAACCGCCCGTGATCGACCCCTCCGCGCGCGTTCATGCGACGGCGGACATCGAGCCCGATGTCAGCGTCGGGCAGGGGACGAGCATCTGGCACCGGGTCCAGGTTCGAACCGGGGCGACGATCGGCGCCGATTGCGTGATCGGGCGGGACGCGTTCATCGACACGGGCGTCACGATCGGCAATCGGGTCAAGATCCAGAACGCGGCGCTCATCTATCACGGCGTGACCGTCGAGGACGGTGTCTTCATCGGGCCGGGGGCGATCCTCACGAACGACCGCTACCCCCGGGCGATCACGTCGTCGGGCGATCTCGCCAGGGCGGAGGACTGGAGTGTCACCCCGATCACCCTGCGCTACGGCAGCTCGATCGGCGCAGGTGCCGTCGTTGTCGCCGGCGTCGAGGTCGGTCGGTTCGCGACGGCCGGCGCGGGTGCCGTGGTCACTCGTTCGGTCCCGAATCACGCGCTCGTCGCCGGCAGCCCCGCTCGCCGGATCGGCTGGGTCTGTGCGTGCGGGATGCGCCTCGTCGATGGGAACGGGGATCCGGCTCCGGCCGATCCCGATCGCTACGCCGCCCGAACCGGCCTCGCCTGTCCGAACTGTGGCCGGGTCTACGCCTACGTCCCAGACGCCGAATCGCTCGAGGAGCGGTCCGGGCCTCGCCAAGGAGCACCTGCATGATCCCGATCGCCCGCCCTGACCTGGGCTCCGAGGAGATCGCCGCCGTCACCGAGGTCCTCAGCAGCGGGATGGTCGCCCAGGGTCGCAAGGTGGCCGAGCTGGAAGGCCTCTGGGCCGACTTCGTCGGTGTCCGTCACGCGATCGCGGTCGGCAACGGGACCCTCGCCCTCATGGCGATCTTCGCCGGGATCGGCCTGGAGCCCGGCGACGAGGTGATCACGGTGTCGCACACGTTCGCCGCGACCGCCAACGCGATCCTCTCCACCGGTGCGACGCCGGTCTTCGTCGACATCGAGCCGGACACGTACCTGATCGACGCCAAGAAGATCGAGGCCGCGATCACGCCCCGGACGCGGGCGATCTGCCCGGTCCATCTCTTCGGTCTCGTCGCCGACATGGACATGATCCGGGCGATTGCCGATCGGCACGGCCTGATCGTCGTCGAGGATGCCTGCCAGGCACACGGGGCGACGTTCCGCGATCGGAAGGCCGGCAGCTTCGGGCACGGTGCATTCAGCCTCTACGCCACGAAGAACATGACCACGGCCGAGGGCGGCTTCGTCACGACCAACGACGATCGCCTGGCCGACTGGCTGCGGCTCTACCGAAACCAGGGGATGCGGTCCCGCTACCAGTTCGAGATGCTCGGCTACAACTTCCGCCTGACCGATCTGGCCGCGGCCATCGGCATCGCCCAGTTCGGCAAGCTCGAGCGGAACACGAACCGACGACGGGCAATCGCGGCGGCCTACGACGAGGCGT
>DATHGS010000049.1:0-2327 GCA_035490155.1 Candidatus Methylomirabilota bacterium
GCCCGGGAGGTGGTACAAACCACCGAATGGCCGGACTCCTCCTCGGACCCCTCCTGCGTCACATCGGTGAGCGCGATGCGACCGTCTGGGTCGAGACGGACGCCCCGTGCGACGTCGAGGTGCGTGCCGGCGAGGTGGGCGGAAGAGAGCGGACGTTCACGGTTGCCGGCCACCACTACGCCGTGGTCGCCGTGACCGGGCTCGAACCTGCCAGCTCCACGGCCTACGAGGTCCGGATCGACGGCAAAACGGTGTGGCCGGAACCGGGTTCGGCGTTTCCGCCGAGTCTCATCCGGACGGTCGACCCGACGAGACCGATCCGCCTGATCTTCGGTTCGTGTCGCGAGGCACCGCCGCTCCGAGGCAGAGGCGGTCGACCGCCGGACGTGCTCGAGGCGTTTGCCACCCGGATGGCGAGTCAGCACCACGAGCAATGGCCGGACCTCCTGGTGATGATGGGCGATCAGGTGTATGCGGATTACACGTCCCCGCCGATGAAGGAGTACATCAAGGCGCGGCGGGACATCCACCGGCCTCCCCACACTGAAGTTGCCAACTTCGAGGAGTTCACCCGGCTCTATATCGAATCGTGGAGCGAACCGACGGCTCGCTGGCTCCTGTCGACGCTGCCGAGCTCGATGATCTTCGACGATCACGACGTCCGGGACGACTGGAATACCTCGCACGCCTGGCGCCTCGAGATGCAGAAGACCGATTGGTGGGAGGAGCGCATCACCGGCGCGCTTATGTCGTACTGGATCTACCAGCACCTCGGCAACCTGTCGCCCGCGGGCCTCGCGGCGGACGAGATGTACGCCAAGGTTCGAAATCTCCCGGACGCGGAAAACGCCCTGCGCGCTTTCGCCCAGGCCGCCGATCGGGAGGCCGACGGCGCCAAGGGAGCGATGTGGTCGTACCGGCGGGATTTCGGGCCGGTCCGCCTCCTCGTCGTCGATTCGCGGTGTGGCCGGATCCTCGCCGACGGGCGTCGGTCCATGATCAGCGACGCAGAGTTCGAGTGGGTCGAAGCCCAGGTCGAGGACGGCGCCTTCGAGCACCTCGTCGTCGTGACCTCGATGCCATGGCTCCTCCCCCGCGCCCTCCATGACATCGAATCGTGGAACGAGGCCCTCGCCGCGGAATCGCGCGGCCGAACGCTGGCCCGGATGGCCGAGTGGCTGCGACGTGCGGTCGACCTCGAGCATTGGGCGGCCTTCCGCAAGTCGTTCGACCGCCTGGCTCGCCTGTTCGCCCATGTCGGTCGAGGGGAGCACGGCGGGCCGCCGCCGGCGACGATCTCCGTCCTGTCGGGCGACGTCCACCACACCTACGTATCCGAGGCCGACTATCCGGACCCGCTCGAATCGCGCGTCTACCAGATCACCTGCTCGCCGATCAACAACACGATCCCGCTCCCGATGCGAATCGTGTTCCGGGGGAGCTGGAGCCGCGCAGTCGAGCGCATCGTCCGGTTCCTCGATCGATGGACGCACGTGCCCCCGCTGCCCATCCAGTGGCATCACCCGTCGGGGCCGCATTTCGGCAACATGCTCGCGCTGCTGACGCTGGATGGCCGATCGGCGCACATCCGACTCGAGCGGTCGGTCAAGACCGAGGCGCCGCCCGAGGGGGCTCCGAGTCAGCATCGGCCCGGTGAGGACCTGGCGGTCACCGCAGAGCTGTCCCTGACCGATCTGCCTCGCCGGTCCACCTAAGCCGCCTTCGCACGCGATGAGCGCTCGTCCGCGTCCCCCGCGCGCTTCGTGGCCCAGGCGCCGGGTCTGGTGAACCAGACATAGAGGCCCAATGCCGCCGTCCCGCCGAGAAGGCCCGCGAGGACGTCGGTCGGATAGTGAGCGTTCAGGGCCATCCGGGCGACCCCGACGAGGAGGGCCTCGAGCACGACGAGGACGGGCACAGCAAGCCGGAGGAGCAACGGACGAGAGCTGCGCCACGTTCGCACGGCGACGATACCGAGGATCGTCAGGGCCTCGAGAACGTGGCCCGACGGGTAGCTGTAGACGACACCCGGGATCCCGTCGCCATTGCCGGAGGGCCGCGGCCGGCCGACGAGCTGCTTGACCCCCTCGCTTCCGGCGGTCACCGCCGCGAGCATCAGGAACACCAGCAGTGCTTCGCGATGGTGCTTCTTCCAGACCAGCCACGCCATCAACCCGAAGCCGATAACGATCAAGGGGATGTTGGCGGTCTCGGACACGATCTGCCAGATGAGCGGGTTCCCATCCCAGCTGCGTGCCGTGGCGAGCAGGGACTGATCGATCGGGATGAGGGCGTGGCTCGCCACGGCGACACTCAACAGGACGAAG
>DATHGS010000050.1:0-2450 GCA_035490155.1 Candidatus Methylomirabilota bacterium
CCTCGGCATCTCCCACCCGACCGGCTACCCGACCTACATCCTCCTCGCCTGGCTGACCGAGCTCATCCCGATCGGCTCGGTCGCACTTCGGGCGAACCTCCTGTCGGCGGTGTTGGTCTCGCTCGCAATCGCGATCGCGACGGCGATCTCGATTCGACTTGGCGTTCGGCCGCTGATTGCGATCGCGGCCGGGATCGCCAGCGCCGCCGTCGGTACCGTCTGGGCGGCCGCGACCGTCGCCGAGGTGAACCCGCTCCACCTGTTCTTCGCCGCCGCGCTGCTCCATCGGACGCTCGTCTGGGAGGAGCATCGGCGAATTCGCGACCTGGTCCTCGGTGGGCTGCTCGTCGGCCTGTCGCTTGGCAACCACCTGCTGACGGTCTTCATCGCGCCGTTCGTCGCCCTGTTCGTGCTCTGGGTCGGTCGGCGCGAGATCCTCGCCCGGCCGTGGATCCTGCTCGCGGCTGGGGGCGCAACCCTCCTCGGCCTGCTGGTCTACCTCTACATCCCGATCGCAGCGAGCCGCTCGCCGGCCCTGCCCTACAACCACCCGGTCACGCTCGACGCGGTCTGGTGGCTTGTCAGCGGGACCCAGTTCCGTGGTCAGTTCGACTTCCTGTCGGCGGCCGGGCCCGCCCGCTTCATCGACTCGCTGCCGTCGCTCTGGAACCTCCTCGTCAGCCGGGCTACACCCGTGCTGCCGATCCTGGGCTTCGGTGGATCTGCGCTGCTCCTCTGGCGGCGGCCGGCATTCGGGCTGATGAGCATCGCGATCCTCGTCCTGGGGCTCTATGTCTGGGCCAACTACCTCGAGCTCGAGCATTACCTGCTCGTCCCGTGGCTGATCCTCGGTATCGGGGTCGCGGTCGCCCTCGACGCCATCGCCGATGGATTGGCGGCGGGCCTCTCAATGGCGGGGAACGGGCGGGTCGGCACGGCTGGCGTCGGCGGCGTCGGCATCGCGGTCGGCGGCGTCGGGCTCGTCCTCGCCCTTCTTCTCGGACTGACGAACTGGCGCGCCGCCGATCGAAGCGGCGATCTGTCCGGATCCGAGTACGTCGACTCGGTGTTCACGATGCTGCCGCAGAATGCCGCGATCCTCTCCGAGTGGGACGCGTCGACCCCGCTCTGGCACGGCCAGCAGGTGCTCGGCCTGCGATCCGACGTCCTCGTCGTCGACGACACGAACATCGTCTACGACGGCTGGGTCACTCGCGAACGCCGGATCGAATCGCTGATCTGCGAGCGGCCGGTCTTCATGATCCGGCTGAGCGATCGCGACCTCGTCCCGACCGAACAGGAGTTCAAGGTGACGCCGTTCCTCACGGTCAGGGTGGCGTTCGGTGGCCCGTCGGCGGCCGCGGCGCGTGACGTCGTCCAGGTGGAGCCGCTCGATCCGAGCACCTGCGGCGGCTCCGGCTAGCGTGTCGGGCGAAGCGGTCGGACCTGTCGAGCCGCGACCGGCGGCGACCGTCGTGCTCATCCGTCCCGGCCCCCATGGCCTGGAGGTCCTGCTCACGCATCGGCCGGCGTCGATGGCCTTCGCCGGCGACATGCACGTCTTTCCGGGCGGCGCGGTCGATCCTGCCGATGCCGACCCGCGGCTCGTGGTCCGGTCCGTGATCGCGCCGGGCGAGGCACTGGTCCGCCTCGGCGGTGATCCGTCTGATCGACTCTCGCCCGAGCGCGCCCTTGCCCTGCATATCGCGGCCATCCGCGAGCTCTTCGAGGAGGCCGGTGTCCCGCTGGCCGACCGATCGACCGGCGGGCCGACCGACAGCGACAGGCTGGCTGCCGCCCGGGCCGCCCTCCTGCGCGGTGAAACGACGCTGGCCGATGTCGCCGAGTCGCTCGATCTCCGGCTGAGAACCGATCTTCTGGCCCCGATCTCGCACTGGACGACGCCGCCGATCATGACGAGGCGCTTCGATACCCGGTTCTTCGTAGCCGAGCTGCCGCCCGACGCAACGCCAACCTTCACCACGGACGAGGTCATCGCCGACCGCTGGCTCACGCCCACCGCGGCGCTCGACGCGATGGCCGCCGGGGAGATCGGCCTATGGCCACCGACCAGCGCGACGCTCCAGCAGCTCGAGCACGTTCGGTCGTTCGGGGAGGTTCGTGAGCGCCTCGCGCCGGGGCTGCTCGTCGCGCCGCGGGCGATCGTCGAATCTCCCGAGGTCGAGCGGATCGTTTTCGGCGGCGCCGGCGGGGTGGCCGGCCAGACGGTCAACTGCTATCTCGTCGGTCGGCGGGAGCTCGTCGTCGTCGACCCGGGCGATCCGTCGGACGAAGCGGCCGATGCCATCCTCGCTGCCGCCGAACGGCGCGGCGGGCGGGTGGCAGCGATCGCGGTGACGCATGTCGATCCGGACCACGCGGCCGGCGCCGAGCCGCTGGCACTGCGGCTCGGTCTTCGCGTCATCGTCGGGCCGGGCGGCGCCCGAGTG
>DATHGS010000051.1:0-2971 GCA_035490155.1 Candidatus Methylomirabilota bacterium
CTCGCTGAGCGTCTTCTTCACGGTCGCCTGCAGCAGCTACCTCGCGGTCATCCTGCCGGCCGATCGACTGGTGGCCGGAAACCAGCGCCTCGAGCTGTCCGACTCGGGTGCCCGGATCGCCGGGCCGACCATCGGCGGCACGCTCGTCGAGTTCGCCGGCGGGGCCGCCGCCGTACTGCTGGACGCAGCCTCGTACCTCATCTCGGCGATTGCCCTCTTCGGCTCCCCGCGACGCGGCCGGCCAGCGCGGCCCGCATCGCCCCGGATCGGACTGCTGGGCGGGATCGTCGTCGGCTTGCGGCGTGTCGCCGGCGACCGGGTCCTGCGCGATCTGGCGGGCTCGACCGCCGTCTTCAATCTCGGGAGCGGGATGGTCCTAGCCGTCATCGTCCTGTTCGCCACGCACGATGTGGGGCTAGACGCCGCTGGGTTCGGCCTCGTCTACGGGATCGGAAACGTCGGATTCCTGCTCGGCGCGATGCTCGTCGGCGCCTTGACGAGCCGGATCGGCGTGGGCCGGTCGCTTCTCGGGACGGCCTATCTGAGCGCGCTCGCGATGGTCCTCATCGCGGTCGCCGGCCCAGGCCCCGGCATGCTGCTCCTGCTGGCTGGCCGGTTCGTCGGCGCAGTTGCGACGCCGGTCTTCAACGTCAATGTCCTGAGCCTGCGCCAGGCCCGCGTGGACGACGCCATCATGGGTCGGGTCAACGGAACGTTCCAGTTCGTCGAGTGGGGCATCCTTCCCCTCGGATCCCTCCTGGGCGGTGCGATCGCCGAGGTCCTCGGTCCTCGGGCGGCCCTCGATGCGGCGGCCGTATGCGGGATCCTGAGCGCCGTCTGGCTGAGCGTCTCGCCCGCCCACCGGCTCACGACCCTTGCCGAAGCTCGGCCGGACGGCGTCCCCGACGAGAGCCTGGGGGAACTCGATCCTCGGCTCATGCCGCCGCAGGTCGCCTGAATCACATCCCGGTAGGCTTGTTCAATGCGAGCCGTCCTGTTCACCGACTTCGGCGCGATGCCGTCGGTCCGCGACGTGCCCGATCCCGTCTGTCCACCGGACGGGGCGATCATCCGGGTCGAGGCGACCGGCCTGTGCCGCTCCGACTGGCACGGCTGGCGCGGGCACGACCCGGACATCGCGGTGCCCCACGTGCCCGGCCACGAGTTCGCCGGGACGATCGAGGAAGTCGGCGACGACGTGACTCGCTGGACCGTCGGCGAGCGGGTCACCGTGCCGTTCGTCTGCGCCTGCGGGGTGTGCGGGCCTTGCCTTGCCGGCGATCAGCAGGTCTGCGACAACCAGTTCCAGCCTGGCTTCACACGCTGGGGCTCATTCGCCGAGCTCGTCGCCATCGGCCGGGCGGACATCAACCTCGTCCGACTCCCCGACAACCTTGACTTCGTGACGGCGGCCAGCCTCGGCTGCCGGTTTGCGACGGCCTATCGTGCCCTGATCGGCCAAGGTCGACTGCGCGAGGGCGAGTGGGTCGCGGTCCACGGCTGCGGCGGTGTCGGGCTGTCCGCGGTGATGATCGCGGTCGCCGCGGGGGCTCACGTCGTCGCGGTCGATGTCTCGCAGGCGGCGCTCGCCGCGGCAGAGACGCTTGGTGCCGACGTGGTCCTTGACGGCTCGGCCGACGATGTCGCCGCGCGCGTCGTCGCGGCGACCGGGGGCGGCGCGCACCTCTCGGTCGACGCCCTTGGCAGCACGGCGACGTGTCTCAACTCGATCGGCTGCCTCCGCAAGCGCGGTCGCCACGTCCAGGTCGGGCTCATGGTCGGAGACGACGCTCGAGCGGCGATCCCGATGGATCTCGTCATCTCGCGCGAGCTCGAGATCCGCGGCAGCCACGGCATGGCCGCCCACGACTACGCCGCGATGCTCGCCAGGGTGACCGACGGCAGCCTTCAGCCGGGCCGGTTGGTCGGGCGAACGATCGGCCTCGACCGCGCGCCGGCGGCGCTCGTCGCGATGGACGAGCCTGCGGCGATCGGCGGGATGACGGTCATCGTGCTCGGCAAGCCGTGATTCGTCAGAGCCTGACGGGCTGGCCTGTCTCGGCCGAGCGCAGGAGTCCGTCGAGTGTTCGGGCCTGGCCCATCGCATCCTCGCGACCGAGGAGCGGTGGTCCCTCGCCGCGAATCGCCCGGCCGACGTCCTCGAGCTCGAGTCGGTAGGCGTTATCGCCGTCGAGCTTCGTTTCGACGCCGTCCCGGACGATCGATACCGGTTGCCCCTGCCACGGGTTCGTGAGCATCAGCGACCCGCCGGAGCCCATCGCCTCGAGCGTGTGGTGCGTGGACGTGAAGCCCGAGGTGAATTCGGCGACGACGCCGCTCGGAAAATGGAGCATCCCGCTGAACCGGATGTCGACGCCGGTCGGGCCGGGCTGGGCAACCCCGTACACGACGTCCGGTTCCTCGCCGGCGATGAGCCGCGACCCGCTGACGCAGTAGCAACCGACGTCCATGAGCGAGCCGCCGTCGAGGTCGGGTCGCAGGCGGACGTCGGCCGCACCTTCCTGGACGTAGCCGAAGGTCGCCCGGATCGCCTGGAGCGGGCCGATCCCGGGCAGGCCCTCGACCAGACGTCGAGCCTGCGGGTGGTGGCGCCACATGAACGCTTCCGACAGGACGAGTCCGGCCCGCTCGGCCGCGTCGAACGCCTCGTCGACCTCGGCCGGGTGGCGCGTGTACGGCTTCTCGCACAGGACATGCTTGCCGGCGGCCAGCGACCGGAGCGTCCATTCGTGGTGGAGCGAATTCGGCAGGGCGTTGTAGATCGCCTCGACCCCCGGATCCGCGAGCAGCTCCTCGTACGTGCCGTGGGCGCGCGGGATGTCATGACGCTCGGCGAAGGCGGCGGCGCGCGCGGCCGTGCGGCTTCCGACTGCGACGACCTCGACCGCGTCGGTCAGTCGCGCGCCTGGGAGGAACCGGTCGTTGATGTCGCCGGTTCCGAGGATCCCCC
>DATHGS010000052.1:0-5402 GCA_035490155.1 Candidatus Methylomirabilota bacterium
CGTTCAGGGAAGCCAATCCCGCCGTCCGAATGCACGTCGCCTCCGACGGGATCGAAGCGATGGCCTTCCTGCGGCAAGAGGGGGTACATGCCGAAGCCCCTCGTCCGGATTTCATCCTCCTGGATCTCAATCTTCCCAAGATGGACGGCCGTGAGGTCCTGGCGCTGATCAAGGACGACGACAGCTTGCGGACCATCCCCACGATCATCCTGACGACATCCGAAGCGGACGCAGACATTCTCCACAGCTACGAGCTGAACGCGAACGCCTACCTGAGGAAGCCCGTGACGCTGGAGGCCTTCGAGGCGTTGGTGCGAAGCATCAACGATTTCTGGCTCACCAAGGTCATGCTGCCGCAGCGCGGCCAAACGGGATGAACGACGCGATCAAGAGGGTCCTGCTGGTCGAAGACGACCGCGGGTTTGCGCGCCTGCTCCGGGAGATGTTCAAGGAGCAGGACTCCCCCGACACCGAGGTGACGCACGTCGAGAGCCTGGCCGAGGCCGAGATTCATCTTGCCGGCAACACCGTCGACATCATCCTGCTCGACCCCGGCCTGCCCGATTCGCAGGGGATCGTCTCCGTCACGCGGGCGCACGCAGCCGCGCCGCGCGTGCCGCTGGTCGTCCTGACCGGCCGGAACGACGAATCCCTGGCCCTCGAGGCGCTCCAGGCGGGAGCCCAGGATTATCTCGTCAAGGGCCAGATCGACACCCGCGGACTGATGCGATTCCTGCGCTACGCCATCGAGCGGAACGCCATGGAAGAGGCGCTGTTCACGGAACGGGAACGCGCCCAGGTCACGCTCAACAGCATCGGCGACGCCGTCGCCTGCACGGACGTCTTCGGCAATCTCACGTTCCTCAACCGCGTCGCGGAACGGATGACGGGCTGGACGCTGGAGGAAGCGGAAGGCCGGCCGCTGGCCGATGTGATCCTGATCCTCGACGCCACCAGCCATGAAACAGTCCCGGGCCCCAGGGCTGGCCGAGACAGCAAGGACCAACCGGCGCACATCCCGTCGAACTCCATCCTCGTGCGGCGCGACGGGTTCGAGATCCCGATCGAAGACTCGATCGCGACCATCCACGACCGCGACGATGACGCGGCTGGCGCCGTGATCGTCTTTCGCGACGTGAGCGCGGCTCGTTCCAACCAGCGACAGCTGCGCGCCGTCAGCGACGAGCTCGAGCGAAGCAACCGTGAACTCGAGGGCTTCGCGACGATCGCGTCACACGACCTTCAGGAGCCGCTGCGAAAGATCCAGGCCTTCGGAGATCGACTCGCGGAGCATTCAGCGGGCGCGCTGGACGAGGAAGCCACCGACTACCTGAAGCGCATGACGAATGCTGCAGCCAGAATGCAATCGCTGATCAACGATCTCCTCGAATACTCGCAGGTCATCATCCGGGCGGAGCCGCCGCAGCCGGTGGACCTCGGCCTCGTGGTGTCGGAGGTCCTTTCCGACCTCGACGAGCGCATCCGGGTCACCGACGGCCAGATCCATGTCGGCCCACTTCCGACGATTCTCGCCAGCCCGTTCCAGGTGCGTCAGCTCTTCCAGAACCTGATCGCGAATGCCCTCAAGTTTCATCCCCCGGGGATCGCCCCGGAGGTCCACATCGAGGCGACTCCGCGCGGCGATTCGCGTGGACCGAAAGGCCGGCGTGACCGAACCTCCGGCTGGGAAATCCGCGTTCGAGACAACGGCATCGGCTTCGATGCGAAGCACGCCGAGAAGATCTTCACGCCGTTCCAGCGCCTCAATGGACGCCAGGCGTACGAGGGGACCGGGATGGGGCTGGCGATCTGCCGCCGCATCGTGGCCTTCCTCGGTGGCACGATCTCGGCCACCTCCCAGCCGGGTGAGGGTGCGACCTTCGTCGTAACGCTCCCGGGAACCGCCGCCATCGCCGACCCGCTGGCCCCCGTAGCATGAGCAGCGTCGCTCCGCTCGCCGTCCTCTATGCCGAGGACGATCCCGATGACCGCCTCCTGGCCCAGATTGCGCACCGCGAAAGCGGCGTCATGAACCCGCTCGTCTTCGTCGCGGACGGCGAGGAGGCGCTGGACTACCTGCGCCGCTCGGGCCAATACGCGGATCGAACGGATGCCATTCAGCCTGGCATCGTCCTTCTCGACCTGAACATGCCCGGCATCGGTGGTCGTGAAACGCTCAACCTCATCAAGGCCGATCGTGCCTTGAGGCGGACGCCGGTGGTGATCCTGACCACGTCCTCCGCGCAGGTCGACATCGCCGCGGCATACGACGCCGGGGCAAATTCCTACATCGTCAAACCGAGTGCCTTCGGAAGCCTCGTCCAGCTGTTCCACGGCCTGTCGGCCTACTGGTTCGACCTCAACGCACTGGCCCGCGACGGCTCCAGTTGAAGCTCCCGTTCCGCACTGCGGGAGGTTCGGTCGGTCTTCGACCGGCGCACACGGGGCCGGCCCGGTCCATGTGCTGCTGATCGACGACGACGACGACAACGAAGCGTCACTGACCCGATCGCTGCTCGCCAAGGTGTCGGACAGCCGCTATGAGCTCGACCGGGTCCCGACGTTCGGTGAAGGCAGGCTGGGGTCCGGCGGAGCTCCTTGGCGCCGCAGAGGCAGCCCTTGCCTACGCCCGGCGCATGGGTCCTGAACCGTCATCGGCTGATCGGGAAGGTCACTCTCCGCCGAAGCGCCACCGCGGGATTTCATCCTCACGCGGCGGCCGCCGTGGGCCAAGGCTAGGGAAAATGCCGGAGGGAGTCATGGCAGCGTCTGAGGCGCCGATGCACACGTCCGTCGGCCAGGTCCCGATGGAGCGTCTTCGGACCATCTTCGACGGCATGTTCGATGGCGTCTGGCTGATCGGCAGCGACAGCCGAACGACCTACGTCAACGAGGCGATGGCCGGGCTGCTCGGCACGACCCCTGACGCCATGCATGGACATCCGATCACCGAGTATCTGTCCGAGGAGTTCCAGGCGACCGCCGAGGCGATGATCGGCCGCCAGCCGGTGAGCGTGGCCGAGCGCGTCGACATGCGCTTCCTGCGCGCGGACGGTGCCGACCTCTGGACCCTGGTGGCGGCCAGTCCGATCGTGAACGCCGATGGTTCGTACGTCGGGTCAATGCTCAACGTCAGCGACGTGACTGGCAAACGCGCAGCCCAGAACCAGGCCATGCAGAACCAGAAGCTCGAGGCGATCGGTGCGTTCGCCGCGGGCATCAGCCACGACTTCAACAACCTCCTCACGGCGATCCGCGGATACACGGAACTCGCCCACGCTGAACTGCCCGAGGGCGACATTCGAGCCGACCTCGACCAGGTCATCGCCTCGGCCGACCGGGCTCAGGCGATCACCGGCAGGCTCCTCGCGTTCACGCGCGGCCAGGCGCTTCAGCCGGTCGTCGTCGACCCCGGCAGGGTCGTCCTCGACATGCTGCCGATGCTGCGGTCTCTCCTGTCAGAGGACATCGATATCGCCCTGAACGTGGAGCCAGGCAAGTTCTGGATCCGCATCGATCCGGTTGCGCTGGACCAGATCCTCGTCAATCTCGCCGTGAACGCCGAGGACGCCATGCACAATGGCGGAACCCTCATGATCTCAATGGACGGTATCGAAGGTCGTCCCCAGGAGGCTCTCGGGGGCGGTGAGGCGATCAAGCCTTCCGTCCGGATTCGAATCACCGATTCGGGCGCCGGGATGGACGAGGCTACGCTCGCCCGGCTGTTCGATCCGTTCTTCACGACGAAAGACCTCGGCAAGGGAACGGGCCTCGGCCTCTCGACCGTGTACGGCCTCGTCGGACAATCCGGCGGCACGATCCAGGTGGAGAGCGCAGTCGCCATTGGGAGCACCTTCACGATCCTCCTGCCAAAGGTCGCCGCGCGCTTCGACAGGCCGATCGTGCGGACCCCGCAGCAGCCCGACGTTGGCATCGGCATCGTCCTGATGGTCGAGGATGAACCGAGCGTTCGCGAGTTTGCCCGGCGCGTGCTGGATCGGGCCGGACACACGCTCCTCACGGCCGGAAACGGCGAGGAAGCGCTTCACGTGGCAGAGAGCTGGGAGGGTTCGATCGACGTCCTGCTGACCGACATCGTCATGCCGGGGATGCATGGCCAGGTCCTCGCGGCGAGGTTGCTCAAAATACGACCGGACATCCGGGTCATCTTCATGAGCGGCTACGCCGAGGATTCCATCCCGGCCCTGGACCGTCTTATCACGCCGGCCGCATTCCTGGCCAAGCCATTCAGCTCGATGACGCTCACCGAAGCGGTCGCGCGGGAAATCAGCGAGGCGCGAGCCCTCCTGGAACCATAAGGTGGAACAGCCCGGTGGGCGCTACCGGCCGCGTGGGGGCACATGACCACCAACGGCCAGAACGGCAACGGACGTCGGTCGCCTCGTAACCCCGGCGATGACGCTCCGGCGCAGGCCGCGGACGAGGCGCTCGCCTCCGCCGCGGCCCAGACGCTCGCCGATTCTGACCAGACCTCAGCGGACTCGGACCAGACCTCCTCCGACGCCGACCAGGTCGAAGCTGGCAAGGATCGGGACAGTGCCGAGAGCGACCAGCGCGCCTCCGACCGCGACCAGGCCACCGCGGATCGCGACCGTGCCGCCGACCCGGTCAGGAGCGCCGCCGGAGAGACCGCCTACAACGCCTCCCGGACCGAGCGAGCCGCGACGACGTTCGAGCGGTTCGCGAATCAGCGAATGCGTTCCAGGACGGCAAACGAGCGTGACGAGACGGCCATGCGTCGAGATCAGATCGCGGCGGCTCGCGACGAGGCCGGGCGGGCCCGCGATGCTCGCGTCGGCAGCTTGGCCAACGCCCTGCATCAGCCCGCGGCCGCTGTGACGAAACAGCTCTTCCGGCTCGGCCTCGAAGCCGCCGACGATCGGGCGCGGGCCGCCGAGGATCGCCAAAGGGCGGCGACGGATCGCGCCGACGCCGCGCGGGAGAAGGCTGCCCTCGAGGCGGCTCTGCGGTCGGCCCACCTCGACGAGCTGACGGGGGCGTACCGACGGGAGATGGGTCGCCTGGCGCTGACCCAGGAGATCGACCGGGCCCGTCGCGCGGACGGTCGGCTCGTGGTCGCGTTCGTCGACGTCGACGGACTAAAGGACCTGAACGATCGGGAGGGACACGCCGCCGGCGATCGCGTCCTGCAGACGGTCGTCGGCGCGATCCGGACGAAGCTGCGGTCCTTCGACCCGATCACACGCTACGGCGGCGACGAGTTCGTGTGCGGACTAGGCGGGACCGACCTCGCCGAAGCCGAGCGCCGCTTCGAGTCGATCGGGATCGCGATCGAGGCGGAAGCCGGTGTCGGTATCAGCGTCGGCCTGGTCGAGCTGGCGAACGGTGACACCGCGGACGAACTGACAGAACGGGCCGAT
>DATHGS010000053.1:0-2436 GCA_035490155.1 Candidatus Methylomirabilota bacterium
CCCTCGTCCCGGCGGTCCATTGGCGCGCTGCAGGACTGCCTCCCGCGGCCTGGGCCGTTTGATTCGCCGCGGCGTGGAGCGGAGCCACGATCGACGCCAGCGCCGGATCGGCGGTTGGGGCGTGCTGGGCAAACAGGTCGCAGAACAGCGTCACGAGCTGTGGGTCGAACTGGGTGCCGGCGTGACGCCGGAGCTCCCTGATCGCCAACTCGTGGCTCACCGCCCGCTTGTAGGGCCGGTCGTGGGTCATCGCGTCGTACGCGTCGGCGATCGCCACGATCCGGGCGCCGAGCGGGATGTCGTTGCCGCGCAGCCCGAACGGGTAGCCGTGCCCGGAGTAGCGCTCGTGATGGTGGAGGATGATCGGGACCGCGTCCTTCAGGGCGGCGGCCTGCTCGAGGATCACCTGGCCGATCCGCGGATGCTGGACGACCGATCGCCACTCCGACGAGGTGAGAGCGGACGGCTTGTCGAGGATCTCCTGGGAGACGGCGACCTTGCCGACATCGTGGAGGAGGGCGGCGACCCGGATCCGGTCGACCTCGGCATCGGGCAGGTCGAGGCTCGCGGCCATCGCCACGACGATCGAGGCGATGAGCGCCGACGGCTGCCCGGCGTAATGGGCGCGCGGTGAGATGACCGAGGCGAGAGACGCCGTCGCGGCGTCGCGGGCGACCCGACCGATTTCGACCGCCCGGGCCCGGCCGCTCGCCGAGATCGGGGCTCGCGGGATCCGGGCGTCCTCGCTGGGCTCGGCAAAGATGTAGGTCTGGTTGCGGCCGAGCGACTTGGCCGAGTACATCGCTGCATCGGCGTCGCGAGCCAGGGTGTCGGTCCGCAGCGCCTGGCCCATCCCGCCGGCGACGCCGATCGAGATCGTCACCGAGAGGGCCGAGTTGCCCTCGACGCTGAAGACCTGCCGAGCGACGAGGTTCCGCAGCTTCTCGGCCAGGACCGCGCCTTCCTCGACGTCGGTCTCGGTCAGGAGGAGCATGAACTCCTCGCCGCCGTAACGGCCGACCATGTCGGTCGCCCGGAGGTTCGCCTTGAGCGTCTGGGCGACACCGCGCAGGACGATGTCGCCGGTCGAGTGGCCGTAGGTGTCGTTGACGGCCTTGAAATGGTCGATGTCGACGAATGCGACCGACAGCGGCCGCTCATAGCGATTGGCCCTATCGACCTCGTTGAAGAGGGAGGCGAGAAGCGTCTGGCGGTTCGAGACGCCGGTCAGCTTGTCGACCGTTGCGGCATCGGTCGTCTCGGCCAGGGACGTCGAGATCGCATTGATGGCCCGCGCCAGGCGGCCCTCGGAGCCGCCACCGCGTTCCGGCGCATCGACGGTGACCCCGAGCTCCCCGTGGGCGAGTCGCTCGGCGACCCGGATGACCTGGCGAAGCCGCAGGCGCGAATAGGTGGCGACGAGGACCGCCGTCAGCGAGACGCCAACGGCGCCGGCGGCGATCGCCGCGAAGACCGATCTGACGCCGTCGTCGACCCACGAATTGGCCGCGGATGGCATGGTGATGAAGAGGGAAATGAGCACGACCGGGGCGACGAGGCACAGGCCCCCGAGGAGACGCATCACTTGTGGAGACTAGCCCGCGGGGCCCGTTGGGCGGACCTGCCGAAGGTCCTTGCGAGTCGCCGCCGAACGTCCCGGTCGGGTGGTGCGTGGCGGGCGCTGCTATACTCCGGCCGTCCTCGACAGACCGCGGGACCAGCCCGCATCCCCAGGAGGTCGGCCGTTGCTCGAGGAAGGCGCGTCGTTCGTCCCGTGAGGCGGACCCGAGTCTTCGATCAGGCCCGGCGCCGAGTCGTCGGCGCGACACGGGAGAGGTCTACCCAGCAGGTCCCAGGCATTGCCGCCGGGGCCTTTTTTCATGCTTCTGTGATGGACCGCCACGCCCGCAGGGCGGTCCAGATCAAGGCGCCGACCGAGCACGCGAGCGCGCGCACTCGAACGTGCGTAAGCGAGCGGCGGAGGACGGCAACGCAGAGCTGGGCCGATCCTGCGGGTGTGGCCTGATGCCGGCTACTGTGATCGTTGGGCTGCAGTGGGGCGACGAGGGCAAGGGCAAGACGACCGACTTCCTGGCCGAGCAGGTCGCGATGGTCGTTCGCTACCAGGGCGGGGACAACGCCGGCCATACGGTCGTCTCCGGCGACGAGGTCTTCAAGCTCCACCTCGTCCCCTCGGGCGTCCTCTATCCCCACATCATGTCGGTCATCGGCAGCGGCGTCGTCGTCAACCCGGCGACGCTCATCGGCGAGCTCGACATGCTCGCCGCCCGCGGGATCGACCCCGGCAAGGTCCGGGTCAGCACGGCCGCCCACGTGATCATGCCGTACCACGTGGCACTCGATCGGGCGATGGAGACGCGTCTCGGCGACGGCAAGGTCGGGACGACCGGGCGTGGCATCGGTCCTGCCTACGCC
>DATHGS010000054.1:0-2487 GCA_035490155.1 Candidatus Methylomirabilota bacterium
CGTCACCATCGACGCACTGGCGAGGCTCCAGCTCACCGCTCTGCGTGTTGGCCGCCGGATCGGGCTCCGGCACGCCTCGCCCGAGCTCCAGGAGCTGCTCGACTACTTTGGGCTCAGCGCCGTCGTGCCGCTCAGCGCCGGGTCAGACGTCGAGGCGAGGCGGCAGGCCGAAAAGCGGGAAGTACGCGGCCGTGTCCAGGAAGAACGTGATCCCGCTGATCCGGCCCCCTGACAGCTCGAGCACCTGGAGCGACCACGGCTCGAGGCCGCCGTCGGGTGCCGGCTTGTACTGGCCGAAGCCCGGCGAGCCGTTGGCCATCACCGGGATCAGGCGCGAACCGCGGCAGCCGATCCCCGGCCCGAGGCACCAGCGGCGGATGTCCAGGTGTGTCTGCAGCCACAGCTCGTACGGCGGCATGTTCCACGTCGCGTCCTCATGGAGCAACGAGGTCAGCGAATCCATGTCGTAGCGCTCGAAGGCGTCGACATAACGGGCGAGCAGCGCGCGTCTGTCGTCGTCCATGGACTGCGGCCCATCGTCTGCCGCGACCTTGGTCACAGCAAGCGTGGCCCGGGCGCGCTGGAGGGCGCTGTTGACCGACGCGACCGTGGTCTCGAGAAGCTCGGCGACTTCGGTCGCCTGCCACTGGAGGACCTCGCGGAGGATCAACACGGCTCGCTGGCGCGGCGGCAGGTGCTGGAGGGCGGCGACGAAGGCGAGCCGGATTGTCTCGCGCTGGATGGTCAGCTCCGCCGGGTCACCGTCAACCCGCAGGACGTGGCCGTCGGGGATCGGCTGGATCCAGGTGGCCTCAGGCAGCATCGCCCCGAGCGGAGCATCGGCCGTCAACGCCGGCCCCAGGTCCATCGGGCGGGCCCGTCGCTCTCGACTGCCCAGCATGTCGAGGCAGACATTCGTGGCGATGCGGTACAGCCATGAGCGCAGCGCGGCTCGACCCTCGAAGCGCGAGAAGCCCTTCCATGCCCGAACGAACGTGTCCTGGACAGCGTCCTCCGCCTCGAACGCCGACCCGAGCATCCGATAGCAGTGGGCGGTCAGCTCGGTCCGATACTCGTTGAGCTGCCCACCCAAAGCCTCGCCGTCCAGAGTGGCCGTGCCCTGGGCCTCGCTGCCCGTCGCGACGTCAGTCATCCCCGGTCCTTCCTGTGCCTCGGTTGGACCATGATCCTACCCCGATGCGTGGTCAACGGCAGCCAGCGCGCCTTTCCGTTTGGGCGATGTCCTGGTCTGGCCGAGACCTCGCTATGGCGAGCGGAACTGCCAGCGCGTCTGGCTGAACGGATTGCCCTTGCCAAAGCCGAACGCCTTCGCCGGCCTGATCTCGTACGCCAGCCCCGCGTCGTCGCTGCCCTCGATCCACAGAGCGCCATCGCGGATGTCGAAGACGAAGAGCTGGTCGTACTTGGCGACATAGGCGTCGGCCAGGCGCCGGAGCCTTGCCTCATCGGTGACGCGCACCGCTTCGCCTTCGACGACGACATCGAGGCCCTCGAAGGTATTCGTCCCGGTCGTGATCACGCAGCGCGCGTTCTGGGCCAGGTTCTTCGCCTTGCGCTCGGTTCGACCGGTGGTGAAATGCAGGGCGTCATCGACCCACACGGCCGCCACCGTCGTCACGTGGGGCCGGCCGTCAGGACGGACCGTCGAGAGCCAGTATGCTTTGGCCCCCTTCAACTCCTCGCGAGCTTCCGGCCACGGCGTCGGTGTCGCGCCCGGGTCGCTGAACCGCGGGTCGAGCTCGGCGGCCGGCTCGTTCTGCGCCATCACGAGGCCTTCGGGGGAATGTTCTGGTTGAGCCGGAACAGGTTCGTGGGGTCGTAGCGAGCCTTGATCTCGGCCAGCCGATCCCACGTCGCCGCGGGATACGCGTCGCGGATCCGCTCCTCGCCCTCGTCGGCGAGGAAATTGACGTAGGCGCCGTGGTCGTCCTGGCGGAGTGCCGCCGCGAGGCCTTCGACCCAGGCCGTCCGCCGGTCCTGGTCGTCGGGGCCTTCGTAGAACGTAGCGACATTGACCATGATCCGCGAGCTGCGATGGGCGAAGGCCGTGGCATCGGCGGGGACGCGGGCCATCGCCCCGCCGAGAACCCGAAGCTGGGCGACGCGCATCGCCGCGTCCGAGGCAGCGAGGTGCTCGACGATCGTCGCCGCTACCGGAAGATCGACCGTGTCGACGAACATCGTCCGGGTGAGCGCGAGCGGGTGGTAGCTGTCATCGTCCGGCGGATAGATCTCCGGGTAGGGCATCGGCTTGAGCATGTCGACGATCGGCGCCGCGAGAGCCCGGAACGGGGCAAGAACACGCTCGCCGGCATCGGTCTCCCCAGCGAAGGCCATGATGGCCATGACGACGAGCTTGCCGTGGTGCTCCTCGGCGACGAATGGCATCGGCGGGCAGGGCATGGCATTGGCGATCGTCGACAACTCCTCGGGCGCGGCCTCGGCCGCTTCGACGAAACCCGCGAT
>DATHGS010000055.1:0-5127 GCA_035490155.1 Candidatus Methylomirabilota bacterium
CCGAGCGACGAATAGCCGGTCCCGAAGTCGTCCAGGGAGATCCCGACGCCGGCAGCCCGGAGGGCCCTCAGTCGCTCGATCCCCTCCTCGCCGCAGTCGAAGACGACGCTCTCGGTCACCTCGAGGTCGAGGGCGCCTGGCGGCAGGCCAGCCTCCTCCAGCGCGCCGAAGACGATCCCGACGAATTCAACGTCGCTCAACTGCCGCGGCGAGTCATTGACGCTCAACCGCAGGTCCCTGGCCGCCGCCAACGGCGCCGCGTCATGGGCGGCGCGACTCTCAGGGTTGCCGAGGACCGCCCACGCTTCGTTCATCGACGCCATTCGGGCACCGGTGCCGCCGGAATCGGAGTGGTACTTGCGGGCGAGGGTCCGGAACGCGGCGCGTATCACGTCCAGCTCGGCCTTCTGATGGACCTGCAGCACCTCGTACGCGTCGATGTCCATGGCCGACACGCTACGGCGGGCGAGCCGCCAACTTGATCCCCTAGTGGTGTCCCGCCAGGGCGGCGCGTGGTCGTGGCCGCGTCTGGTCAAACTTGATGACCCTGGCGGACCACCGACGCTCGCCCGGAATGCGCCTCAGTAGCTGCCGCCCGATGCCGCTGGCGAAACGCTCTGAGCGGCCGGCGCAGACGATGCAGCGGGCGCGGTCGAACCCGCGGGCGCGGCCGACGCGGCGCCACCTCCACCGTTGTTGCAGGCGGCGATCGCCATAACGAGCGTGACGAGGGCGAGGATTTGTCGGGCGCGAGCGGTCATTCGGCAGACCTCCTTTTCCGACGACTATGTCTCGCGGCGATCCACCGGTTTCCGCTACCGCATCATTGGGCGATGACGAGTCGCGGCGCTCACGAGCTGATCGACGCAGGCGACGGGCGCCGTCTCGAGCGATTCGCCGAGATCGTCGTCGATCGGCCGGCGCCGATGGCCGACGAGCCGCCGCGCGACCCCAGCGCATGGTCGACGGCGGACCTGCGATTCGACCGATACGCGGGCTGGACCTCCGTCGCCGATGACGAGCCCGGGCCGTGGATCGTCGATGACGGCGATCTCCGCTTCGAGCTTCGCCCGACCGAAGCCGGCCAGGTCGGCCTGTTCCCGGAGCAGGCGCCCAACCGGGCGTGGCTCCGCGGCGCCCTCGTCGACGCGATCGCGGCCGCCGGAACGGAGGCGACCGTTGGTACCGAGACAGCCCCGGCCGTCCTGAACCTCTTCGCCTACACGGGGGCGATGACTCTGGCCGCGGCGGCCGCCGGAGCGTCCGTCGCCCATGTCGACGGATCCCGGCCGTCGGTCGCCTGGGCTCGTCGGAACGCCGATCTGTCCGGGCTCGCCGACCGGCCGATCCGCTGGCTCGTCGACGATGTCGAGACATTCGTCGAGCGCGAGATCCGGCGTGGCCGGCGGTACGACGCGGTCGTCCTCGACCCGCCGAGCTACGGCCACGGCAGCCGCGGCGCGACCTGGCGTCTCGAGGATCGTCTGGATGGCCTGCTCGATCGCTGCGCCGAGCTGACCGGCGACGATCCGGCCTTCGCCATCCTGACGGCTCATACCCCGGGCTTCGGCCCTGACCGCCTCGCCGACGCCCTGGCGGGCGCGTTCGGCCGGCGACCGGCGGAGGTCGAGGCCGGTGAGCTCGGCCTGCACGCGCGGAGCGGGGCTCGCCTGCGGCTGGGTGCCTGGGCGCGCATCATCCGCGAATGACCGCGAGCGCGGATGTGATCTCGAGCCCAGCCAACCCGCGCGTCAAGGCCGCCGTCCGCCTTCGCGAGCGGCGGGAGCGCGAGGAGACCGGGCTGACGCTCGTCGACGGCGGTCGGGAGCTCCTCCGGGCCCTCGCCCAATCGGTCGAGGTCGATCATGCCTTCGTCTGCTCGGAGCTCGTCGTCGGCGCCGACGCGAGCGCGGCGCTCGATGCGCTCCAGCGGGTTGGGGCGCCTCTCATCGAGGTCTCGCCGGCTGTCCTCGCCAAGGTCGCCTTCGGCGACCGTTCGGACGGGCTCGTCGCGGTCATCCGAACGCCGCCAGTGGCCCTCGAGGGTCTTGCGCCGGGAATGCATCCCCTGATCGTGGTGGTGGAGTCCCTCGAGAAACCGGGCAACCTCGGGGCGATCATGCGGACAGCCGACGCCGTCGGGGCAAGCGCGGTCATCGCCGCCGATCCGAGGACCGACGTCTTCAACCCGAACGCGATTCGGGCGAGCGTGGGAACGATCTTCAGCGTGCCACTCGCCGTTGCGACCGCTTCACAGGTGCTCGACTGGCTCGTCCGGCACGGGGTGACCGCGGTGGCCGCGCGGGTCGATGCGCCCCAGGCGTACGGTGACGTCGACCTCGGCGGGCCGATCGCGATCGTCCTCGGCAGCGAGGCCGGCGGCCTGACGTCGACGTGGAACGATCCTCGCGTTCGGCCGGTCCGAATCCCGATGTTCGGCGCAGCCGATAGCCTGAACGTATCGGTCGCGGCCGCGATCCTGCTCTTCGAGGCGCGGCGCCAGCGAGCGCCGGGCAGCGCACAGCGACCCTGAGAGGGAGGCAAACTGGCCCGCATGGATACCTTCGATTTCGTCATCATCGGCGCCGGTCCCGGCGGCGAGGCGGCCGCGTTCAAGGCCCGCCAGCGCGGGGCGACGGTTGCCATCGTCGACCGCCGCTGGTTCGGCGGCAGCTGTCCGTACATCGGCTGCCTGCCGTCGAAGGCCCTGCTCTACTCGGCGGCGCAGCACGCGGCGAACCACGATGCCTACTCATGGCCACGAGCGTCGGCTCACCGCGATTACATGATCAACCGGCCCGTCGACGCGCCCGAACCGGACGATAGCAGTGACGAAAAGCGGCTCCGCGAGGCGGGCGCGCTGACGTATCGAGGAACCGGCCGGATCGCGGCGCGCGGCGAGGTCGAGGTCAGCCACGACGAGGAGAAGCACCGCCTGGTGGCCCGCAACATCGTCGTCGCCGTCGGGTCGTCGTCGAAGGTTCCGCCGATTCCGGGCATCGACAAGATCGAACCGTGGACGAACTACCAGGCGACCCTCGCCCGTGAGCTGCCGAAGAGCCTGCTCGTCCTGGGTGGCGGGCCCACTGGCTGCGAGATGGCCCAGGTCTACGCTCGATTCGGCGTTCCGACGACCATCGTCCAGAGTGGCGACCGGCTGATGCCGACCGACCATCCCCGCAACGCGGCCGCCGTCACTGAGGGCCTGCGGGCGTCCGGTGTCGACGTCCGGCTCGGCGTGCGGGCGACGGCCGCCCGAGCGAAGGCGGGTCGCGACGGTGCCAGCGTCATCGAGCTCGACGATGGCACGACAGCCGAGGGTCACGCCGTGCTCCTGGCCGTCGGGCGCGAGTTTCCGCTGTCCGACCTGGGACTCGAGGCGTACGGCATCGACGCGGCGAGTCGGGAGCCCTTCCCGCGTGACGGACGGCTGCGGATCGACGACGGGCTCTGGGTCATCGGCGACCCGGCCGGCCCCGAGCTCCACACGCACCAGGCCCATTACCAGGGCGAGATGACCGTCAGGATGGCCCTCGGCGACGACGTCACGCCCGATTACCGAGCGCTGCCGCGGGCGACGTACACCGATCCCGAGGCGGCGTTCGTCGGGCTGAGCCTCGACCAGGCGAAGGCCGCCGGGATCGATGCGTTCGAGGAGGTCGCCGAGTTCGCGACCTCGACGAGGGGCTACGCCGTCGAGGCCACCGGCGGGCACGTGACGATCGTCGTCGATCGGGCGAGCCGGCAGCTCGTCGGTGCCGCGGTCGCCTGCCCCGACGCGTCGGCGGCGATCCACGAGTGCGTCCTCGCGATCCAGGCGCGGGTCACGATGGAGGTCCTCGCCGACACGATCCATGCCTTCCCGTCGACGTCGCGCATCTTCAACGGCCTGTTTGCCGATGCCCTCGCGAAGCTGGACGCGCCTCAGGCCTCGTAGCCGACCTGGCCGTCGACCAGGACCAGTCGCGGTCTCGCGGTCGCGAGCGCGCCGCCCGGGACGACCGGCTCGATGAACGCCTCGATCGGCAGGACGACGAGATCCGCGCGCTGGCCGGGGACGAGTCGGCCGCGGTCACGCTCGCCGGCGGTGAGCGGTGGGGCGACGCAGGCGGCCCGCAGCGCACGCTCGAGGCTCAGTGGCTCGTCGGGACCGAACGGCGGCGTGCCGGCCGGCCAGCTCGGATCGGACCTCGTCACGGCCATCGACAGGCCCGGCCACGGATCGATCGGCTCGACCGGCGCGTCGGTGCCGAACGCGACGACCGCCCCCGAATCGACCAGCGTCCGCCACGTGTAGCCGTTTCGCTCGGCCCGATCGCCCCACAGGCGGCGAGCGGCCGCCGCGTCGGCGCGGAGGTGGACCGGTTGAACGGACGCCGCGATGCCGCCCTTCGCGAAGCGCCCACGATCGTCCGGGTGAAGCAGCTGGACGTGCTCGAGCCGTGGCATGAGCGGCGTCCTGCCGGCCGTCGGCTCGAGAGCGTCGAGGGCCGCCCGCACGGCGTGGTCGCCGATCGCATGGATGATCGTCGCGATCCCGGCGTCTGCGGCGCGTCCCGCCAGCTCCGCTTGGCGCTCCGGCGGCGTGGTGAAGACGCCCCGTTCCGTGCCCGCCGGCAGGGGTTGTCCCGGCTCGGACTCGATCGGGTCGAGGAGAGCCGCCGTGCGCGAGGCGAGCGTCCCGTCGGCGAAGAGCTTCATCCAGCCGAGGCGGGCCCGCTCGCCATCCGCCGACAGGCGATCCCCGCTCCGAAGCCCCGCCTCGGCCGCGGCCGCCAGCTGCTCCTCGCGGATGCACACGTGGACACGCAACGGGAGCGCCCGACGCGCCGCCAGGCGGCGATACGCCGCAACGGACGGCCCGAGTCCTGCCTGGAGCGCTAGCGCGCCGGGATCGTGAACGGCCACGACGCGGAGGGCGACGAGCTGCTGGGCGAGGGCGGCGATGAGCCGCTCGTAGCGGTCCTCGGTCGGGCGAGGAACGCGATCGGTGACGAGCCGCGACGCCCCCTCGTGCAGGACGCCCGTCGCCGCCCGGCCCTCGTCCCGGCGGATGATCCCGCCCGCCGGATCGGATGTTCGGTCGTCGACGCCGGCGAGCTCCAGCGCCGAGCCGCTGACCCACAG
>DATHGS010000056.1:0-3445 GCA_035490155.1 Candidatus Methylomirabilota bacterium
AAGCGCGTTCGTTCCTCGGCCTGGTCGATCGCCTCGAGGTCGCTGCCGAGGAGTGGCACGCCACCGGCCGCCAGCGGCGCCGCGAGGTTCAGTGGCGTCTGGCCGCCATACGCCACGACGGCGGGGAGCGGCGACTCCCCGCCCCGAGTCTCGGCGTCGATGACGCTCCTGACGCTCTCCGCGTCGAGCGGCTCGAAGTAGAGCCTCGTGCTCGCGTCGAAGTCGGTCGAGACCGTCTCCGGGTTCGAGTTGATCATGACCGCCGACCAGCCCTGCTCCCGCAGCGTCTGCGCGGCCTGGACCGCGCAGTAGTCGAACTCGATCCCCTGTCCGATCCGGACGGGCCCCGAACCGATGACGAGGGCGGCCGGCCGATCGACCGGGGGCGCCTCCGGCGCGGAGCCGGCGGCCGCATACGTTGAATAGAAATACGGAGTCTCGGCGGCGAACTCCGCGGCGCACGTGTCGACCATCGCGTAACCGGGGATGAGCCCGAGGGCGAGCCGGGTCTCCCGCACGGCCGCCTCCCTCACTCCGGCGAGGCCCGCGAGTTCGCGATCGCCGAAGCCGGCCCGCTTGGCCGTCGCGAGGAGCGTGGCCGCGTCCGTGTCCGTCGCGTCAACCAGGCGCGGGCCAGCCTCGTGAACGTCCGCTTCGAGCGCCACGTTCCGGGCCATCTCGGCGAGGAACCACGGGGCGATGCCGGTCGCTTCCTGGATAGTTGCCTCGGGGACGCCGCGGCGGAGCAGGCCGAGAAGGCGCCAGAGTCGCGAGTCGGAGGGCTCGAGGAAGCGGCGGAGGACTATCGGGGCGGCCGTCCGCTGGGCGTGGCGGGTGGATTCACATGCGGCGCCGGTCTCGTCGACCCAGCGGATCGGCTCGTCGGCCCCGAACGGGTCCACGGCGGCGTCGGGTCCTGTGTCGGACCCGGCGTCGCCGTCGGTTAGTCGGTAGACCGCGGCCAGGTAGTCGAACGACGGCGTCCAGCTCGGGTCCTCGGCGAGCGGCCCGGCGCCGGCCTGCTCGAGGCCGCGAAGCGCCTTGTTGAGCGCGGACCCGAACGTCCGATCGATCGCCATCACCTCGCCGGTCGCCTTCATCTGCGAGCCGAGCGTCCGGTCGGCCGTCGGGAACTTGTCGAACGGGAAGCGCGGCAGCTTGACCACGACGTAGTCGAGCGCCGGTTCGAACGCGGCCACGGTCGTGCCGATGACGATGTTCGGGATCTCGGCGAGGCGCCGACCGATCGCGATCTGCGCGGCGACGCGGGCGATCGGATAGCCGGTCGCCTTGCTGGCCAGGGCCGACGAGCGGCTCACCCGCGGGTTGACCTCGATGACGGCGTAGTCGGTCGAGTCCGGCGAGAGGGCGAACTGGACGTTGCAGCCGCCCTCGACGCCGAGCGCCCGGATGATCGCGAGGGCCGCGCTCCGGAGCCGCTGATGGACCGGGTCCGGCAGCGTCTGGACAGGGGCGACGACGATCGAGTCGCCGGTGTGGACGCCGAGCGGATCGACGTTCTCCATCGAGCAGACCGCGATGCAGGTGTCGTCGGCGTCGCGCATCACCTCGTACTCGATCTCCTGCCAGCCGACGAGGCAGCGCTCGACCATGACCTGGCCGATCGGGCTCGCCCGGAGCCCGGCCCGGATTCGCTCGCGATAGGCCGGCTCCGTCACGACGATCCCGCCGCCTGTGCCGCCGAGGGTGAACGCCGGGCGAACGATCGCCGGCAGGCCGATCTCGTCCAGGGCGGTGTCGGCGGACGTGTTGCGCTCCTCGTCGGTCGCCCCTTCGACGATTCGGGACGGCGCGTACGGCTGCCCGATCCGATCGAGCAGGTCACGGAAACGCTCCCGATCCTCGGCCATCTCGATGGCGATCAGTGGCGTCCCGAGGAGCTTGACGTCGTAGCGCTCGAACGTGCCGCGCGCGGCCAGCGCCATCGCGAGGTTGAGCGCCGTCTGGCCACCGAGGCCGGCGAGCAGGCCCTCCGGCCGCTCTTTCGCGATCACCGCCTCGACGGCCTCCGGGGTGAGTGGCTCGAGGTAGATCGCGTCGGCGACCTGGGGGTCGGTCATGATCGTGGCGGGGTTGCTGTTGACGAGGATCGTCCGGACGCCCTCCGCCCGCAGCGCACGGCAGGCCTGGGTGCCCGCGTAGTCGAACTCCGCCGCCTGGCCGATGACGACCGGTCCGGAGCCGAGGATCAGGACCGATGCCGGCTTCGTTGTCATGTGCGCCGCTCACCGGCCGCCGCGTCTCGCGAGACCCGGCCCGCAACTGGCCAAACTTCAACCACGAAGGCGTTCGCGCCGCTTGGCGCTCCCTCCGACCGCGGGACGGACCGATTGTCAGCCGTCAGAGGCTGATTCACGCATGTCGGGCCGACCGATGGACCGTCGAACCTCGCCAAGGGCTCGCCCCATTGAAATTGGGCCAGATAGGCGGCCGCGGCCACGACCGGCCGAGCTGGGAGGTGACCGGTCACGCCATGTGCTCCCGGGTTCGCGCCACGAACCGATCGAACACCGCGAGCGCATCGAGCGGCCCAGGTGCCCCCTCGGGGTGGTACTGGACCGTCTCGATCGGTTTGGTCGCGTGGCGCAGCCCCTCGACGGAGCCATCGTTGAGATTGACCTGGCTCACCCTGAACCCGGATTCGGGCGACACCGATTCGCCGACGACCTGGACCTCGTGGTTCTGCGCAGTGACCTGGACAAGACCGAGGTCGACGTCGCGAACGGGATGGTTCGCACCGTGATGGCCGAACCGCAGCCGGGTCGTCTCGGCGCCGGCGGCGCGGGCCACGATCTGGTGGCCGAGGCAGATGCCGAGCAGCGGTCGGCCGTCGTCGATGATCGCCCGGGCCAGCGCGACGGGACCGTCGAGGCGGGCCGGATCGCCCGGACCCGGTGAGAGGATGAGGCCGTCGATGTCGCGGGCGAGCGCCACCGCGGTCGAGATCGTGTGCGGCAGGATCCGGACTCGGGCGCCGCGTCGGCGCATCCCCCGGACGATGTTCGACTTCAGGCCGAAGTCGACGATGCCGATCAGCGGGCCGCCCTCGTCGTAACGGCCGACGTCCATTATCGATGCGGGCGACACCTGGCCGACGAAGTCCTGGTCCTCCCAGCGCGGGACGGCCCGCGCCCGATCGACGGCCGCATCTCGATCGACAAATCCCGGCTCCGTCACGATGCCGCGAAGGGAGCCATTCGCCCGGAGGTGGCGGGCGAGGGCCCGCGTGTCCACTCCGGCGATGGCCGGGATGCCGGCATCACGCAGGAGCGAGGCGAGCTGACGAACGTCATCGAGGACGGCGGCCGTCGCGTTGGCGACAATGAGGGCGCGAAGCCAAGGCCGCATCGATTGGTCGTCGTCGATGAGCCGTCCGTAATTGCCGATCAGCGGGTAGGTCATGACGACCGACTGGCCCGCATAC
>DATHGS010000057.1:0-4306 GCA_035490155.1 Candidatus Methylomirabilota bacterium
CTCCCTCGCGCGGCGCATCGGCGACGAGGTCGGACGCGCCCGCCGGCGCACCTCGGCGCAGTCGCTCGATCCGGGCGAGGATCAGCCGCTCGCGCTCGTCGAGGCGTTCCTCGATGTCGGGCGGGAAGACGTAGCGGCCACCGGCGGTCCGGATACCAAAGGCGATTGCGACCGCGTAATCGGCCTCGTGGGTGATCGACACGGCGACGCGGCCCATGCCGAGCTGTTCCGCGCGGGCAGCGGCCCTGCCGTGGAGGCTGACGGCCGGTTGCCCGGTCGGCATCCGGTCGATCTCGATGTCGCGCCAGCCGATGCCGCGAACCCCGAGACCGAGGACCTTGCTGACCGCCTCCTTCGCCGCCCACCGGCCGGCAAACGTCTCCGGCCGGTTGCGCACGTAGCGCTGCTCGCGAGTCGTCAGGACTCGGCGCGAGAAGCGCTCACCGAAGCGATCCAGGGCCGCCCTGATCCGATCGACCTTGATGATGTCGATCCCGACCTCGCTGACCGAATTGGCAACCTCAACAGGCAACTGCATCTCGCTCTCCGAGGTCCGAGGTGGAGCTCCGCGACACCATCGGTCTGAGGATTATTCGACCGTGACCGATTTCGCCAGGTTTCGGGGCTGGTCGACGTCCGTGCCACGGGCGATCGCGACGTGATAAGCGAACAGCTGGAGCGGGATGACGGCGAGGACCGGGCTGAGGGCCTCGTGCGTGTCGGGGACCCAGCGGACGTCGTCGGCGAAGCGCTCGATCTGCGGGTCGCCGGCGGTCGCGACGGCGATCACCCGGGCGTCACGCGCGCGGCCCTCCATGACGTTGCTGATGAGCTTGTCGTAGACCGACGAGCGCGTCGCGACGGCGACCAGCGGGCATTCCGCATCCAGCAGCGAGATCGGCCCGTGCTTCAGCTCGCCGGCCGCGTAGCCCTCCGCGTGGACGTAGCTGATCTCCTTGAGCTTGAGGGCGCCCTCGAGGGCCGCCGGGTACGTGTAGCCGCGTCCGACGAACATGAAGCCGCGAGAGTTGACGTAGCGCCGGGCCAGGGCATCGGCCGTGGCCGCGGAGTCGTCGATCGCCTGCTGGGCGGCCGCCGGCAGGGCGTGCAGAGCCGCGGCCAGCTCCCCCTCGAGCTCGGCGCCGAGGCTGCCCCGGACCTTGGCGATCGCCGCGGCCAGGATGACGAGCGTCGTGACCTGGGTGACGAACGTCTTGCTCGCGGCGACCGCGATCTCCGGGCCGGCCTGGAGGAAGACGACAGCATCGGCCTCGCGGGTGATCGCGGAGCCCACGGTGTTGGTGACCGCGACGATCGGACAGCCCTGCTCCCGGGCGTGGCGGGTCGGCGCGATCGTGTCGGCGGTCTCACCGGACTGGGTGACAGCGATGACGAGCGTCCGCCCGTCGAGCGGCGGCGGGCTGTAGCGGAACTCCGAACCGACCGTCGCCCGGGCCGGCAACCCGGTCCAGTCCTGGATCGCGGCGGCACCGACGAGCGCCGCGTAGTACGCGCTGCCGCAGGCGACGAGCTCGACGCGGTCGACGCTCGTGAGGGCTTCTGTCAGGCCGTCGAGCTCCTCGACGTGGATGTGGCCGTCGCGACTGACCCGCCCGAGGATCGACTGGCGGAGCGCCTCCGGCTGCTCGTGGATCTCCTTGAGCATGAAATGCTCGTAGCCGCCCTTCTCGGCGGCCTCGGCCGACCAGGTGATCAGGGTCTCGGCGCGCTCGCGCCGAACGCCGTCGACCCCGGTGATCTCGACGCCGGTCGGCCGGACGTCGGCTACGTCGCCCTCCTCGAGGAAGACAATCCGCCTGGTGTGGGCGAGGATCGCGGCCACGTCGCTCGCGATGAAGGTTTCCTCGCCGTTCAGCCCGACGACGAGCGGAACGTCCTGGCGGGCGCCGACGAGCCGGCTGATCTCGCCCTTGTGCATGACGACGAGGGCGTACGCACCCTCGAGCTGGCGGAGGGCCGCGCGGACGGCGTCGGCGAGATCGCCCTGGTAGGCCTCCTCGACAAGGTGCGCGATCGCCTCCGTGTCGGTCTCCGAGGTCAGCGTGTGACCGCGCGCCTCGAGGCCGTCGCGCAGCTCGCGGAAGTTCTCGATGATGCCGTTGTGGATGACCGTGATGTCGCCGGTGCAGTCCTGGTGCGGATGGGCGTTCAGGTCGTTCGGCCGTCCGTGGGTCGCCCAGCGCGTGTGGGCGAGACCGATCGCGGCGTGCGGCGTGCGATCGGCGATGGCCGTCTGCAGATTGGCGAGCTTGCCCGCCTTCTTCTCGACGAACAGGTCGCCGGCCTCATCGACGAGGGCGATGCCGGCCGAATCGTAGCCGCGATACTCGAGCCGCTTGAGCCCCTCGATCAGGATGGGGCCTGCTTCCCGTGGTCCCGTGTAGCCGACGATGCCGCACATCTATCCGTCAGTCCTCTATCGCGCCCGGGATCGGGCCCGCCTGCTGCGTTGTCGCCTCCGGCGCTCGCTCACGCACGCTCAAGGTGCGCTCGCTCGCGTCCTCGGCTCCGCCTTGCATCCGGACCCGCTGCCGGGCGCGAGGTTGGCGCCGGTGCGTCAGTTTAGTCGCTCTCCGGCCAGAGTCGCGATCGCATCGGCCAGCTCCGTCACGAGCGCGGCATCCGGGCCCTCGACCATGACCCTGAGCGCGGGCTCCGTGCCCGACGGCCGGACCAGCACCCGGCCTGCCTCGCCGAGCCGGCGCTCCGCGTCGCGAATCGCCCGCTGGAGGGCCGGATCGCCCTCCCACTGGTCCTTGTGGCGAGCCTTGACCGCTCGCTGCTGCTGCGGGAGGAGGTGGACCTGGGACGCGAGGTCCGCGAGCGAGCGACCGGTCCGGGTCATCACCCGCAGGAGTTCGAGGGCCGTCACGACGCCGTCGCCCGAGGTCGTGTACTCGAGGATGATCACGTGGCCGCTCTTTTCGCCGCCCAGACCGGCGCCGCTGACCTGCATGCCCTCGAGGATGTACTTGTCGCCGACGGGCGTCCTGATGACCTGACCGCCGGCCGACTCGACGACCGCCTGCAGGCCACCGTTGGACAGGACCGACACCACCAGGGCGCCCCCGGGCAGCACCCCCCGTTCGAGCCGGTCGAGGGCGAGGATCCCCAGGACCTGGTCCCCGTCGACGACACGCCCCGAAGCGTCGACCGCGATGAGCCGATCCGCGTCGCCGTCCAGGGCAAACCCGACCTCGACGCCTCGTTTGGCGACCTCCGCCGCGAGGGACGCCGGCGCGGTCGCGCCCGAGCCGACGTTGATGTTGACTCCATCGGGCTCGTTGTGGATGACCTCGACGGTCGCCCCGGTGGCCGCCAGGATCGTCGGACCGACCATCCCGCCCGAGCCATTGGCGCAGTCGACGACGAGCCGCAGCCCGGCCGCGTCGATCGAGCTTGCCAGCCCCAGGCGGTGCTCCAGGTAACGATCGAGCAGCGCCGTCGCGAGCACGGTCCGTCCCATCTCGGCGTTTCCGACGGAACCGAGCTCCTCCGTTCGCCAGATGAGCTGCTCGATCTCGTCCTCGACCGAGTCGTCGAGCTTGAGCCCGGACCGGTCGAGGACCTTGAGCCCGTTGTCCTCGGCCGGATTGTGGGATGCCGAGACCATGATTCCGGCGGCGAACTCGCCCGTCCCGGCGAGAAAGGCAAGAGCAGGCGTCGGGACGCAGCCGGTCACGTGGACGTCCGTGCCGAGGCTCGTGGCACCGGCGCTGATGGCGGCGACGAACATGTCGCCGGAGCGGCGGGTGTCCTGACCGACCACGATCGACCCGCCGCGATCGGCGAGGCGATGGGCGGTTGCCCGGCCAAGGGCATAGGCGAGGGTCGGTTTGAGCTCGATATTGGCGACGCCACGGATCCCGTCCGTGCCGAAAAGACGGGCCATCTACGGCCCCGTCGAGGGCGCCGCCGACGGCGGGACGCTGACCGTGACCGTGATCTTGGGCGGTTCGATGCCGACCATCGTGAGACCGATCGGCAGGTTGGCCTCGAGCGTCACATCGTGTGTTCCCGGCGCGAGCCCGCCGACCGGGGCGGTCAGGACGAAGGCCGCGCCGTCGAGCCGCTGGAGCTCGGCAAGCGGCCCACCGACGGTCGCGAGGGCGTGGTTGACGGACAGGCTGTACAGGAGGTCGGTCCGAGCGCCGGAGAGGACGATGCCGGCATCGAACGTGCGGGTGCTGGCGATCGGCCGGATCGTGACCGTGACGTGGACGGTCGTCCCCTCGAGGCCCACCACGCCCAACGGCAACGCCAGTCCGACGTCCGCCTCGACGTC
>DATHGS010000058.1:0-12765 GCA_035490155.1 Candidatus Methylomirabilota bacterium
GTACGGCAGCCTCATCGGCGTCCCGATCGAGAAGCCGGTCGCGGTCACGGCCTAGCGCCCGCCCCAGGGCCGCCTATGCCTGCGTTGGCGGCTCCGCCGCTCGCTTACGCACGTTTGAGTGCGCGCGCTCGCTTGCAATCGCGGTCAGCGGGGACCGCGCCCGAAGCGGTTCATCGTCTCGATCAGCCGATCGTGAGGGATCGCGTGGGCCGTGATCCCGTCGCGGCCGGTCATCGTCTCGGCGGCGACGAGGGCGTTCAGGATCGCCTCCTCGGTCGCCTCGATGACGCCTTCGAACAGCGCGCTGATGACGTGATCGTTGACCGCGCGGACGTCGACCGCCAGGCGCGGATCGGCGGCGAACGAGATCCCGGGCAACCCTCGGTTGCCGGTCGCGAAGCACAGGAAGATGTCACCGCTCGAGTTGGCGCCCGTTCCGCCCATCCTGGCTATCCCGAGGCCCGCTCGCTGGGCGAGCCGCTCGCACTGGTGCGGCAGGAGGGGAGCGTCCGTGGCGACGATGACGATGATCGAACCGGAGCCGGCCACCGGTGCGTCGAGCGGGCCATCCTCGTCCTCGGCGCGATAGGGGCTCGGGACGTCGGTCACGGGGATCGCCTCCCCGACCGGGACGCCGTCGACGCGGAGGAGGTCACGCCGACCGTAGTTGGCCTGGACGAGGACACCGACCGTCCAACCACCGAACGCCGCCGGCACGACCCGCGACGCCGTCCCGATCCCGCCCTTGAACTCGTGGCAGACCATCCCGGTTCCGCCACCGACGTTGCCCTCCTCGACCGCTCCGTCGTGGGCGCCGGCGAGC
This sequence comes from Candidatus Methylomirabilota bacterium, assembly GCA_035490155.1. Taxonomy (GTDB): domain Bacteria; phylum Chloroflexota; class Limnocylindria; order Limnocylindrales; family CSP1-4; genus CF-46. Next base: position 824 of record DATHGS010000058.1, read on the forward strand.
GCCTCGTCGACGTGGTCCATCGTGACGTGGAAGCCGTCGGTGTCGTTGAGCAGGCCGTCCCAGGTCTCCGCGGCGACGGTCAGCGACCAGAACGAGCCGCCCTTCGGATGGGTCCGGACACCGGCGCGAATCATCCCGTCGTGGACGACGCCGACGCTGTGGGTGTTCGTGATCCCGATCGGGCCGGTCAGGACACCCGCCTCGCGGATCCATTCGAGACCGGTCATCTCGCCGTTGCCGTTCAGCCGATGGCTGCCGGCGTAGATCGATTCGGTGAAGACGTCGCCGTCGTGCGGCACGATCATCGTCACGCCGGTCCGAACGGGGCCCTGCCCGACGACGAGTGGCCCCTCGCCTCGCACGATCGTCGCGTGACCGACGCGGACGCCCGCCACGTCCGTGATCGCGTTGGCCGGCCCCGGCTGTCCTCTTCCGATGACGATGCCGAGATCCCGCGCTCTGACCAACTGCGTCCTCCTTCGCCCCGGAACGATCCGTCGCCTCGAATGGGCCCGGCGCCTATCATCGCGCCGTGATCCGAACCACGAGCGGCCGTTCCATTCCGGGCGCCGCCGTCACCCTTCCCACGGGCAGACCTGACAGCCACGTCAGGATCGAAGCGCTTTCCGAAGTCGCGTCCGAGAGGGCGATCGATGTTGCGGAGGCCTTCTGCGACGTGCCCGGGCTCGCATTGCTCGAGAGCGCCCGACCCGGCCGAAACGCCCGCTGGACCTACCTGACGGCCGATCCGGTGGCTGTCCTCGAGGCGCCATCGCCCGGAGGCGATCCATTCGCCGTTGCTCGCCGACTGCTCGCACGACTCGACGGTGGCGCGCCGACAATGCCGATCACGCCGATCGAGCCCGAGCTGGGCGGGATGGGGACCGAGCCGGTCGCGGCTCGCGACCTCCCGCCGTTCATCGGTGGTCTCGTCGGCTACCTCGCCTACGACCTCGGGCACGAGCTGGAGCGATTGCCGACGATCGCGGCGGACGACCAGGGCCTGCCGCGCCTCCGTCTCGCGCTCCACGACTGGGTGGTCGCGTGGGATCGGCGGACCGGCGCGGCCTGGCTCGCAGGCCGGGCGATCGACGGCGACGCGGCCCGACTCGACCGCCGACTGGCCGAGGTTCGTGAACGGATCCGCCGACCGCGACCGACGACAACGCGGCCCGAGGCTGCCGATTCCGCCACCCTCGAGTTCACCTCGAGCCTCGACCGGGCGGCATATGAATCGGGCGTCGAGAAGGTTCGCGAGCTGATCGCCCGCGGCGACATCTACCAGGCCAATCTCACCCGGCGCCTTGCCGCGCCATTCAGTGACGATCCGTGGCCGCTCTACCGACGGTTGCGAACCGGCGATCCGTCGCTCTTCTCCGCCTATCTCGATCTCGGTCGCGGGCAGGCGATCCTGTCGGCCTCGCCGGAGCCGTTCCTGTCGGTCGATCGGTCGGGCGTGGTGGCGTCCGACCCGATCAAGGGCACCCGGGCTCGCGGTCGGACTCGCGAGGAGGATCGGGCGCTCGCCGCGGCGCTTCTTGGCAGCGCCAAGGATCGCGCCGAGAACGTCATGATCGTCGACGTCCTGCGCAACGACCTCGGGCGGGTCTGCGTCGCCGGCTCCGTCCGCGTGCCGCGTCTGTGCCGGCTCGAGCGAACCGCTGCCGTCCAGCACCTCGTCTCAACCGTCACCGGCCGGCTCGCGCCCGGACGCGATGCCTTCGACCTTCTCGCCGCGTCCTTTCCCGGCGGTTCGATCACCGGCGCGCCGAAGATCCGGGCGATGGAGATCCTCGAGGAGCTGGAACCGGTACGGCGCGGGCCGTACACGGGCGCCCTCGGCTGGTGGGGTCCGGACGGGGCGATGGCGACGTCGATCCTGATCCGGACGTTCGTCGCCGACGGTCGCCGGCTGACCCTCCATGTTGGCGGTGGGATCACCTATCGGAGCGACCCGTCGGAGGAATGGGACGAGACCGTCGCCAAGGCGCGCGGGCCGCTGAGCGCAATCGGCGGGCGCGAAGCCCCGGCGTCGGGGGAGTGACCGCTCCTTCGCCTGGTCACGTCTGGGTCAATGGTCGGCTGCTTGCGGCGGACGAGCCGCACCTCTCGGCATTCGATCGCGGCTTCCAGCTCGGCGATGGAGTCTTCGAGACGCTCCGGGCACGAGCCGGACGACCGACCGAGCTGCCCGAGCACGTCGCCCGCCTCGGCCGATCGGCGGCCGGCCTCGCGATACCGCTGCCCGACGACATCGAGTCGCGGCTCATCGCGGCCATCGCGGCACTCCTCGCCGCCGAAGGCCTCGACGGACCCGATGGCGATGCCAGCATCCGCATCACCGTCTCGCGCGGCACGTTCTTCGGCCGCGGCCTGCTCCCACCCGACGAGCACCCAACGCCGACGGTCGTCGTCCAGGCGTGGCCCGTGCCACCGGTCCCCCTCGGCCACCTCGAAAACGGTCTCCACCTCGTCCCGAGCGCCGTGCGCCGCGACCCGGAGAACCCGCTCGTCGGGCTGAAGACTACGTCGCGCGCGGACTACGTCTTCGCCCGCGTCGAGGCCCGCGAGGCGGGCGCCGACGACGCGATCTTCCTGACGACCGACGGCTTCCTGTCGGAGGCGACGTCGGCCAACATCTTCCTCGTTCGCGCCGAGGAACTGGCGACGCCGTCGCTCGCCTGCGCGATCCTGCCGGGCACGACCCGCGACTGGATCATCCGCTGGGCCGCAGGCGTGGGCCTGCAGACGAACGAAACGTGGCTGACGACCCGCGACCTCGCCGAGGCCGACGAGGCGTTCCTCTCGAGCAGCGTCGCCGGCATCCTGCCGGTGACCCGCTTCGCGGCCCAACCGATCGGCGACGGGCGACCCGGCCCGTGGACGCTTCGCGCCCGCGCCGACCGCGAGGCATTCATCAGGGGTGGTCCGCAGGTCAATGAACCGTAGGGCGCATGCCATGGAGCGGATCCGGACGTTGGTTGTATCTCAGCCATTGACGGCGGTTGGCGTGGGCGTCGTCATTGCACTCGCGATCGGATTCGCGGCCGGCACATGGCGATTCGGGCCGTCGGTCCATTCGGGCATGGCTCAATCGGCGGAGGGTGCGATCTCGGTCGAATCGGACGGTTGGTTCTACGGCATCCCCATGGACGTCGCATGGACCGATCGAGAGAGCTCATTCCATGAGCGAGGCCGGCCAGACTGCCTGCCTCCATCAGCGGCGCCGATCCCGATCCGGTTCAGTGCCGTCGAGGTGAGTGCCGGGGACGTCCAGTGGCGGCAGGTCGTCTGGGTCGACTGCCGGGCTACTCCGTGAGGTCGCTCTCTACACTGGGCCTATGACCCGAGATGAACTGATCGCCCGGACCCGGCAGCTCGTTGCCGAGGGCGATCGGCTGCAGCGGGATCCGAGCCTGCGCGGGCTCCAGACGTGGCTCCAGCTCAGCGATGACCTGCTCGTCGCCGCGTGGGGATCGATGGATCGATACCACCTGTCCTGGCTGATGGTCGGCAAGCCGAAGCAGATCGTCCGTGGCCGGCCGATGACGCCCGACGAAGAATCGGCCTATGTCCGCGAGGTGGCCGACGCGAAGACGGCGGCCCTCCGGATGAGCCTCGACGCGGTCGAGCGGCAGGGGATGCCGTTCGTGGGAGAGGAGCGCGGGATGGCGCCGGGGCAGGGGATGGGGACGCTGCCGCGCGAGCGCGGCTCTTGACGGGGCGGGCCGCTGGCGCAGCCACCACCCCGGCCGTCGGCGGCGAGCGAAAGGTGCCGGTTCCGGACCCATTCGCCCGCGATTACATCCTTCTCGGCCTCCGGCTCGACCAGCACGTCCCGGGTCTCGTCGACGGGTACTTCGGGCCGGCCGACCTCAAGGCCCAGGTCGACATGGAGCAACTCCGGCCGCCCGGCCGCCTGGCCGAGGACGCCGAGGTCCTCCTTGCCCGGCTGCCGCGCGAAGTCGCGGATGCTCAACGCCGCAACTGGCTCGCGGCCCAGCTGGTCGCGTTGCGAACCCACGCCTCGGGCCTCGCCGGCGACCGTTTGCCCTATGTCGATGAGATCACGCGGTCCTTCGCCTGGTCTCCAATCCGCCGTCATGACGCCATGTTCGACGCGGCGGCCGCGGAGATCGACACCCTCCTGCCGGGATCGGGACCGCTGGCCGACCGACTGGCCGCCTGGGATGCCCGTTTTGAGGTCGCCGTCGATCGCCTGCCGGGCGTCATCGATTGGCTCGTCGGCCGGTTTCGGTCGACCGCGTCGACCCTCTTCGGGCTGCCGAACGGCGAAGACCTCCGCGTGGGTCTCGTAACGGACCGGCCGTGGTCCGGCTACAACGCGTATGACGGCGGGCTCCGATCGCGGGTCGACATCAATACGGACCTCCCAATCCGGGCCGCAGACCTGGTCGACACGGTCGCCCACGAGACCTACCCCGGTCATCACCTCGAGCACGCCTGGAAGGAAGCAGACCTCGTCGAGCGACAGGGACGCCTCGAATCGAGCCTCATCCTGCTCAACACCCCCGAATGCCTCATCAGCGAAGGCCTGGCGGTGCTCGGGGTCGAGTTCGCCACGCCGCCGGCCGAGGAAGTCGACGTCCTCGTCGAGGTATACGAACGCGCCGGCATGGCGATCGCTGCGGATCGGGGAGCGGCCCGTGAGGCCGCCGAGCAGACGGTCGCGATGACCATGCCCCGCCGGCGGCTCGCCGAATCGCGCGTCAACGCAGCGCTCATCCGCCACGCCGACGGTGCCTCGCACGACGAGACGCTTGCCTATCTTCAGCGCCTCGGTCGGTATCCGCCGCGGCTCGCAGAGAAAATCCTCGAGTTCATCGAGCAGCCGCTCTCGCGGACCTACGTCTTCGTCTATCACGAGGGCGAGGTACTGCTCCGCCGCTGGCTCGAAGTCGTTCCGGCGGAGGAGCGCCCGGCCCGGTTCGGGCGCCTCCTCCACGAGCAACTGACGCCGACAGCGGTCGCCGCTGAGCTCGCCGCTACACCTCCCGCCGGAAGCTAGCCGCGGGTCGGGGCGAAGATCAGTGTGTCGAGAGCGCTCCACCCGCCGGAGTGGGGGCCGGCGACGGTGAACGGCCAAGGGCGACCATCGCAAATCCCGAAATCGCGCCGGCCAGGATCGCGAGGGCGATCACCGCGACGAGCGGCAGGCCCTCTGGCGCCGAGGACGGACCAGCGGTGGGGGCTGCGGCCAGCTCCGTGACCTTCTTGTCGAGCGCGTCGCGCTGCGACTGGAGGACGACGATCTGCGTCGACAGCTTCGCCATCTCGCCTCGGAGCTCGTCCCCCTGGGCGGACAATCGGGCCTCGTAGTCGGTCCGGATCTCGGTCCGCGTCCGCTCGAGCGCGGCCAGCATCTCTGCGGTGTTGACGGTCGGCAGTTTGCCGTTGGCCGAGGCGACGACCAGCGGCTGCGGAGCGGTCTCGACCATGAGATCGGTCAGCTCAACCTGCCAGGTCCAGTTGCCCGCGTTCGGCAGGGTCACCGTCGCGACGAAGTGGCCATCGGGCCCCTGGTTGGTTGCCTTCGCCTCCACTCGCGCCCCGGTGGTGGTGTTGATCCCGACGAACGTCGCGCCAACCCAGCCAGCCGGCGTGACCCCGTGCTGGAGAACGGTGAAGCCGAACGTGAACTTCTCGCCGGCGTTGGGTTGGGGCGGGTTCGTCGAGTCGGCCGTGATCGTGGCCCACCCACCGGCGCTCGCACCGGTCAGGGTCAGGCCGAGAAGAAGAAGGGCCGCTGCCAGCGCCCGAGACAGTCGATTGGACATGGCCGTGCTCCCGTGCGGGTGGTCTCGATGACCCTCCTACACCGGTCGGCGACTGGCAGTTCCGGGATCGGTCGTCCTGCGACCGATTCGTCGCGATCGGCCCTAGTTGGCGAGCTTGACCGACGATGTCATCGAGGCCCGATCGACGCGGTCGGCGTAGCACGTGATGCCCCGATCGCCGTGCGTCCACCCGTCGGTGGTCGGAAGGTAGAAGCCGATATCGAGCTGCGTGTCCGTCTCGAAGTTCTTGCCCGTGTACGTCGACCAGGCGGGGACGCAGTTTGCCCGGACCCATGACTCGACGAGCGGATCGCCCGGGTAGGCATCGTCGGCGCCGGTCATGTTGCCGACAAAGACGACCTCGGCGTTGTGGGCCTCGGTGCAGGGATGGTGCTGGACGTCCTTGATCTCGGTGGCCACCGCCGGACTGTCGAAGCAGTCGCCGACCTTGAGCTCGCCGGCATTGCCAGTCAACCGATCTCGAAAGATGAACGCACCGCCCCCGATCACCGCGACGATGAGGATCCTGATTCCCCAACCCATGACAAAACGGCTCATTGTCCTCGGTCCCCTTGCCTTCCCTCTCGATCGACGGTCCAGTGCCCGGGGCCGCCGTTCGGGCATGGTAGGGGCCGAGGTGCGCCGCTCCCAGAGTACTTTCGGCGGGTGCCGTATCCCCGCTCTGCTCGTTTCGAAGCTACGTGAGCTCCCGCACAAAGACGACGCGATCCTCACCCGGGCCGTCGTAGTCCGGGAACGCCGTGGTGCCGTAGATGTTCTGGCTGCCCGGTCCATCGAGCGGCCGAAAGCCCATGGCCAGGTGGAACCCGACCGACACGCGGTTGCCGGGCCACGTGATCGCCCGAACCTCGCGAACGCCGCGCCCGCCGACGTCGGCGATGAACCGTTCGTAGAGCATCCGTCCGAGACCGCGCTTGCGCACGTTCGGGTTGGTGGCGATCAGCTTGACGTAGCCGACGGACGGGTCCTTCGGGCTGATGAACCCCACCAGGAAGCCCGCCGGCCCCCCATCGGGGAGCTCGGCCAGCCACGACGTTTCGGTGAAGTGCTGGAACCAGAGGCGCTGGAACAGGGGCTGCATCCGGCGGCCGCCCCACCACTCGTCGACGACCGCGACCAGGGCCGGATAATCGGCTTCCACCGGTCGCCGGAAGATGAGATCGGCCGGCGCGTCGGCGGCCGGGTCGTCGGCGGTGGCCATCAGCGACTGGTGAGTGCCGCCGTGACGGCCGCGAGCAGCAGCTGCATCGGTGCCAGGGGGCCCTCGACATCGGCGAGGTAGACCAGCGGATCGAGGACGCCGCCCTCGAGTCGAGAGAAGAGCCACACGCCGAGGAGCCCGAGGACGACCGATCCGACCGCCAGGCCGACTGCCACCGCGGTCCTCGGCCGCAGCGTCGAGCCGAGCACGATCCCGACGACCACCGACACGGCGAGAAGCCCCCCGGTCATCGACAGCGGGCCACCGAGAAAGGCAATGACCGCCGCACCCGCGACCGCGACACCAACCGCCCGGGTTGCCTGGTCGCGCCCGCGCGCCGTGGGCGCCTGTTCGCGGGCGTAGCGCTCGGATGGCGCACGCTCGAGACGAGTCGGCTGCCGGGGCGGGTGGTCGCCGGGCTCGGCGTCGGTCGTGCGGCGATCGCCGGTGTCCGCGTTGGCCGTGCGTCGGTCGCCGGTGTCCGCGTCGGTCGGATTGTCCATTGCCGCCATCGTATCGGGTCACGATGGTTCGGCCCGCTTCGCGGGCAGTAACCGATTGGCACCCGGGCGCCGATTCGCACGCTAGACTTCGGCATCGTGAGCCACCCGTCCCTCGGCCTGCCACCGCCCGATCTAACCGCCGGCCTCCCCGCCGCCGCGGCTCGCCTCGACGCCGCTCGCGCCCGACTCGCCGCGCGGGCCCTCGAGATCGCGGTCGAGAACGACCCCACGATGCGCGATCGGTACGACGAGCTCGGGCTGCGCCGGCTCCTGCGCGATGCCGAGACGCTCCTCGAGCGGGTAGCCGTCTGCATTGCGTCGGGCGATACCGAGCCACTCCGCTCGTTCGCCGACTGGGTCGCGCCGGTGTACCGCCGCCGGTCGGTCCCGATGGACGATCTCATCGGGCTCGCCGAAGGGCTGCGAGCCTCCGCCGCGACCATCCTGGCCGGTCCGGAGGTCGCCGCGCTCAGTACCGCCATCGACGCTGCGATCGAGCGGTTCCGCTGGAACAGGCGGATCGCCGGCGACGCCCGCAAGCGCAACCGGATCCTCCAGGCGATCTACAAGGGCGCCTGAATGACGATCAAGTGGGTCAAGGTCGATCCGCTCGTGATGAACGGCGAGCCCTTCTGCTACGGCACTCGGCTGACCGTTCGCCAGCTGCTCGAGCTCCGTCGCAACGGCTTCGGCCTGACCGAGCTCATCAAGGATCACCCGGAGCTGCGGACAGTCGGCATCGCCGCCGCCTACACGTACGCCGCCGATCACCGCGACCGCTACGCCGAATTCTTCGATGCGGACGGCTCACTCGCGGGCCCGGGCTACTCGGAGGACGAGGCCGCAGGATTGCCGGCCCAGTATCGGACGCCGGGCGTGGTGGTGAAGGATCGGCCCGCCGCGAGCGGTTAAGGGCGGAGCCGTGCCGATTGCGCCGATGGGCTCGAACGGGGGCTGGTGATACGATCGAAGGCACGCACCCGGAGCCTCGCATGACCGAAACAACGACCACCGACAAGACAACCGCGGCACCCGCCGCCGACCCGACCGCGCCCGCCGCCGAATCGACTGCCCCGGCCTTCGACGCCGAGCGGCGCGCCACCGAGCTTGCGATCCTCGATGCCCTGCGGGCCGTCGTTGACCCCGAGATCGGGATGAACGTCGTCGAGCTCGCCCTGATCAAGCAGATCCTGCTCGGTCCGAACGAGACCGAGATCAAGATGATCCTGACCACCCCGTTCTGCCCCTACGCCGGATCGATGATCCAGCAGGTCAAGGAGCAGGCCGAGTCGGTCGTCGAGCACGACGTCAAGGTGACCCTCCTCGCCGAGCGCTGGGACCCGCGAGACGCGGGTCTCATGTGGTGACCGGCAAACGACGCGCATAGGAGAACTCTCGAACATGCAGAACCGATCCCTCCCATCGCAGCTCGGCGTCCGGCCGGCCCCCGAGCTCGCCAACCAGTTCCTCGTCCAGTCGTTCGGCTGGATGTTCGCTGGTCTGCTGCTGACGGCGGCCATCTCGACGGTCGTCGCGACGAACCCGACCCTGATCGATGCGGTCGCGGGGTCGTGGATCTTGTTCCTCTTCGCCCAGCTCGGCCTCGGGATCGGGATCCAGGCGCTGATGCCGCGGCTGTCGGCGACGTTCGCCCTCGGCCTGTTCTTTGTCTTCGCGGCGACGATGGGTGTCACGGTCGGCGTGATCGTGTCGTTCTACACCGTCCCATCGGTGATCACGTCGTTCTTCGGAGCCTCGGCGATGTTCGGCGCAGCGGCAATCTACGGCGCGACGACGAAGCGGAGCCTCAACTCGATCGGTGGCTTCCTGTTCATGGGCATGATCGGCCTGCTCGTCGCCTCGGTCGTCAACATCTGGCTCGCGAGCAGCGCGGCCGGCTGGGTCATCGCCCTGATCGGCGTGGTGATCTTCACGGTCTACACCGCGTACGACGTCCAGAAGATCTCGTACGGCGACTACGCCGCGTCGCTCGGCTCAGTCGAGAAGGCGTCGGTCCTCGGAGCGATCCACCTGTACATCAACTTCGTCAACATCTTCCTGTTCCTGCTCCGCCTGACCGGCGGTCGCCGCTAGCCGCTGGGGAGTCGCGGCGGACTGGTCGCCGCCCGCACGGCGCGAGGCCTCGGAGTTGCCGCTGCACGCGTCCGGATCGATGGCGGCGGCCCAATTGGCCAAACCTGGCGCACTTGGCCAAATCCGGGATCAGGCGAGCCTTAGCGCTGGTCGATCCCCTGCCAAGGCCCGATTGTCTGCGCGAGGTTGACGTTTTCGGCTAACAGCGAGCGTCAAACGCCCGCCTTCCTGGCTCCGATGGCCGTCGGCGGCGTCGCAGCTCGCCTAAGGGTGCCTTTGGTTGGTATTTGGCCAACTGCGAGCCGGCAGACGGGGACGTGCTGCAGGGCCCGGCCGGAACAGCCTCAGCGAGGAGCGATCGCCCCGGAATCGTTGACCGGCCGAGTGCTTCGCGTCGCGCGCGAACTGCGCTCCGATGCGGACCCGCCGTCGACCGATGTGGACGCGGACACAGCCGCCGGGACCTGCGCCGCGGCAACGATCGCCCTGCCCGCACTGTTCGCCGCTAGCAGTGGGGAGAGCGCGTCGGCCGGCATCGGGTGAGCGAACAAATATCCCTGGCCCCGGTCGCACGCGAGCGCCCGCAGGCGATCGAGCTGGGCGACCGTCTCGATTCCCTCTGCGACCACCTCGATGCCGAGACCGTGGGCCAGCGCGATAACGGCCTCGACGATCGGCTGGTTCGCATCGTCGTCGTCGAGCCCGCTCACGAACGAGCGATCGATCTTGATCGTGTCGAGCGGCAGGTGCTTGAGGTACGCGAGGGACGAATAGCCGGTCCCGAAGTCGTCGAGGACGAGCTGGACGCCGAGCTCGCGCAGGGCCCGCAAGGCCCGGGTGCCCGCTTCCGACTGATCCATCAGGACCGTCTCGGTGATCTCCAGCTCGAGCAGGTGAGCAGGCAGGCCTGTTTCCGCCAGGATCGCCGCGATCTGATCGACGAGGTCCGGCTGGGTGAACTGGCGAGCCGACAGGTTGACGCTCATGACGAGCTGGGTGTTCGGCATCTCGTCGTGCCAGGCGCGAGCCTGACGGCAAGCCGTCTCGAGGACCCACCGCCCCAGCGGGATGATGAGCCCGGTCTCCTCGGCCAGCGGAATGAATGACAACGGCGGGACCAGGCCACGCGTCGGGTGCTGCCAGCGGACGAGCGCCTCGAGGCCGACGATCCGATCCGATCCGAGATCGATGAGGGGCTGGTAGTGCAGGCGCAGCTCGCCGCTGCCGATCGCCCGGCGGAGGTCGTCCTCGAGCTCGACCCGTTCCAGAGTCGCGGTGCTCATCGCCGGCTCGAAGAACGTGTATCGGGCACCCTCGGTGCGCTTGGCCTGGACGAGGGCGATCTCGGCTTCGCGGAACAGGTCGTCCGGCGTCGCCCGCCCGGGCCGGGCGACGGCGATCCCGATGCTCGCGTTGATGAACCAATCGCGGCCGCCAAGGTTGAACGGCACTCGCAGCTCTTCGAGGATTCGGGCGGCAACCGCGTCGGCCATGGCCGGTCCGTCGATCCCGTCGAGGATGACGCCGAACTCGTCACCACCGAACCGTGCAACGGTGTCACCCGGGCGCAGGCAATTGGTCATTCGTTCGCCGACGGCCACGAGAAGGCGGTCGCCGACGGCGTGTCCCAGCGTCTCGTTGATGATCTTGAATCGATCGAGATCGAGCAGGAGGAGGGCGATCGGATCGTCATCGCCCTCCCTGGTCCAGGACAGTGAATGGCGGACGCGGTCGGTCAGGAGCTCGCGGTTCGGGAGCCCGGTGATGGGGTCGTAGAGGGCGCCGCGCTGGGCGACTTCCACGAGGCGGGCGTTCTCCAGGGCGATCGACGCGAGCTGGGCAAACCTGGTGAGGGCCGCGATCTCTCGCTCGCCGAACGTTCGCTCGCGCGATCCGGAGCCGAGGCCGAGGACGCCGACCACTCGTGTACCCGTCGTCAGCGGAACCCCGACGACCGCCCCGAACATCTCGCGCGGCATGTCCGCCGCGCGATCGATCCACGCGTCGTAGTCGTCGATCGAGATCGTCCGGCCCTCTCGCTGGACCAGCCCGCCGAGGCCCTGGTCGACGGGCAGCCGATAGCCGAGCAGCTCGTCGAAGATGCCGATCCCGTGGCGAACCACGAGCGTCTGCTCATCCGGCTCGAGGAGATAGATGAAGCCGTGCGGCGTTCCGACCATCGCACATGCCCGCGAGATGATCGTCTGGAGGAGCTGATCCGAGTCGCGGCGGTCCATCAGGGCGATCGCCGTCTCGTCGAGTGCCGCGAGGTACGGGTCCTGATGACCGGCCGGACCGTCATCACGGCGTGACGATGGCTTGGCG